>NZ_JBZVGZ010000015.1:0-91307 GCF_058630335.1 Halorubrum sp. SD41 | reverse complement strand
ACAGCGACCGAGCGAGGAGCGCAGCAAGGCGCGCGAGCCGTCGCGGCTGGGGCTTTGGAGGTCGTCAGCGCAACCCGATCGAATATTTATAAACAGCAGACAGCAACACCGCGCTCCGACTTATAAACGACAACACTCACCACGTACTACACGTACTCCCGCTACCGATCAGGAAGCGATCGCGGTCTCCCGGCCGTCTCAGCGGGAACCGGACTGTCAGAGGAACCCGAAACAGCGACGCCTCAGTCGTCGAGCGGGTTGTCGAGGTCGATCTCGCCGGAGTCGATCTCGGCCTCGACCTCGCGGACCGCGGTCACCATGTTCTCGGTCTTGCCGTAGGCGATGTCGCGCGGGAGCAGCTTCAGCCCGCAGTCGGGCGAGATCGTGAGCTTCTCCGGCGGGACGACGCGGAGGCCCTGCCGGATGTTCTCCTTGATCTCCTCGACAGACTCGACCTCGGCGGTGTGGGCGTCGACGACGCCGAGCGCGAGGTCGGGCTCGAATGTAGGCTCGGTGAACGTCGGGATCTGCTCGAAGTCGCCGTTACACAGCTCCACGTCGAACTCGTCGATCGGGTAGTCGTTGATCTCGGGGTAGATTCGCGAGTAGTCGCCGTAGCAGACGTGGAGGCCGATCCGGACCTCCTCGTCGATGCCCGCGGCGATGCGTTCGAGCGCCTCGCCGACGATGGCGTGGTCCTCCGGCGTCGTCGCCAGCGCGGGCTCGTCGATCTGGATGTAGCGCGCGCCGGCCGCGACCAGCTTCTCGACCTCCTCGTTGACGAGGTCCGCGAGGTCGTAGACGAGCTCCTCGGTGGAGGGGTACGCCTCGTTGAACGCCCAGAAGCCGAGGGTGTACGGCCCCGTGATCGGGACCTTGACGGGGCGCTCGGCGACGCCGGCGGTGAACTCGAACTCGTCGACCAGCCACGGCTCGTCGTACCCGACCTCCTCGACCACGCTCGGCTTGTCGAAGTAGTTGTGGCCCCACACCTTCACCGGCCCGTTGAACTCGTAGCCGTCGATGCGGTCGGCGAAGAACTCCACCATCTCGTTGCGGCGCATCTCGCCGTCGACGACCGTGTCGAGCCCGGCGCGCTCGTGCTCGTGCGTGATGAGCCGGCAGGCGTCGTCGTGGGCCTCTTCGAGGTCGGACGCGTCGAACTTCGAGTCCGGATCGTCGACCAGCTCGTCGGCCCGGTTGAGCCACTTCGGCTTCGGGTAGGAGCCGACGACGGTCGAGAGCAGGAACGTGTCGTTCGGGTGGTCGTCCGGGCGGAACTGGTCGCGGTTGGCAGACGGGTTTCGGACCATTAGTCGAGCACCTCCGCGGCGGCGGCGAGCGCGTTCAGCTTCTCGCGGTACTTGTTGGTCGGCAGGTAGAACAGCTCGGTGTTCGGCGTGAGGTAGGTCCGGTCGAACCCCTCCAGCGGGATCTGCGACTCGAACCACTCGACGCGCTCGGCTATCGTCTCCGCGTCCTCGACGAGCGTGTTCTGCCCGTCGACGAGCCCGAGCGCCAGCGAGTCGGTCGATCCGAACTCCTGGACGTTGTAGACGGTGTCGTCGCGGTCGCCGGCGACGAGGTCGAGCCCGAGCGCGTCCGCGCCCGCCTCGTCGACGAGGTGGGCGTACAGCTTCTCGCCGAGCGCGCCGTAGAAGGTCTGGACGACCACGTCGGCGTCGGTCTCGGCCGCGACCGTCGCGATCGCGTCGGTCGCGCTCGCCTCCTCGCCGTCGGCGGGCGGGTTCGTGACGAGCGACGGTTCGAGGAGGAACAGCGTCTCGTGGTCGGGGAACGCCGCGACCTCGCCCGCGAGGAACTCGGCGATCGCGGCCCGGAACTCGTCCTCGTCGCCGTAGTGCTCGTCGGTCGCGAGGTCCGCGAGCGAGTACGGGCCGGGGAGCGTCGCCGCGAGCGACGCGTCCGCGGCGCCGTCGGCGTCGGCGAGCAGGCCGGCCGCCTTCTCCAGTTCGCCGGCCACGTCGCCCGAGAAGCCGAGGTCGTCGACGACGCGCGGGTCGCGGTAGAAGTTGTTGTTGTCGTAGTACCGGACGATCCCGCCGGTCTCGACGGCGTCGCTGACGGTCAGCGGGTGCGCGATCATGTCGTCCCAGCGGCCCTGTCCCTCGCTGATCAGGTCGAGGCCGGCGTCGAGCTGGTCGTCGACGTACTCGGCACGCACCTCGTCGTACTCCGCGACGATCGCCTCGCCCTCGTCGCCGCTCAGGAGGTCGCCCTTCTGGTGGCCCTTGAGGTCCGATAACGTCTCTTTCGCCCGGTCCGGGAGCGGATACAGCCCCGGCGTCGCCGCGACTCGTTCGGTCATTACCGAGCGTTGGCTATGCCGTGGTATAATATTTGCTAATGCGTTTGATGCCTTCGGGTTATTTTTAGGCGCCGCTCACTCCCGCCGCAGCGCCAACACCGTGAGCGTCTCGAAGGGGAACGACTCCTCGACGACGGGCTCGTGGTCGAACCCGGCCTCGTCGACGAGCGCGAGCACCTCGTCGTAGCCGGTGAGCGAGGAGACGAGCAGGAGGACGACGCCGTCGGGCGCGAGGACGCGCCCCACGTCCGCGAGGAACGGCTCGATGAGTTCGCGGCCGGACTCGCCGCCCGAGAGCGCGTGCTCCATCCAGTCGTCCCACTCGTTGTCGGGGTCGGTCGGCAGGTACGGCGGGTTGAAACACACCGCGTCGAACGCGTCCGCGCGGAACGGGTCGAGCAGGTCGGCGACGACCGCCTCGACGCCGCGCCCGCGGGCCTCCCGCGCCGCGTGCGGGTTGCGGTCGCTGCCGACCACGGCGAGGCCGCGCTCGGTCGCGATCCGCTCGGCGACCCACCCCGAGCCCGTGCCGACCTCCAGCACGCGCCCGTGTGCCTCCGCGACCGCCGCCTCCGCGAGCAGCCCCGAGTCCTCGGCGGGCTGGTACACGACCGCGTCGTCGTCGCCGCGCAGCGCCGCGAGGCCGCCGCCGCGCTCGTCGCTATCGTCGCGCTCGTCCCCGCCGGCGGTCATCGACCGTCCCCCTCGTCGCCGCCTTCCGCGCCGCCGTCACTGGAGCGTTCGGACCCGTCGCGGGTCGCCGCCCGGCCCTCGACCGACGCGTCCACCTGCGGCCCGCTCGCGCCCTCCGCGCGGGCGGAGAGCGTCTGCTGCGGGAACGGGATGACGATGCCGTCGTCTTCGAGCGCGTCCTTCATCGCGTTCATGGCGGCCGTCTGGGTGCGCCAGCGCTTCCGCATGCTCGGGTTCCGGATCCAGTAGCGGAGCCCCAACACGACCGCGGAGTCGCCGAAGCGCTTCGTCACGGCGTTGGGCTCGGGCATCTCGGCGACGTCCTCGACGCCCGCGACCGCCTCCTCGACGACGGCGGCCGCGCGCTCGACGTCGGTGTCGTAGTCGACGCCGACCTCGACCTCGATCCGCAGCCGGTTCCGCCGCGAGCGGTCGACGATCGATCCGGCGCGCACGTCGTCGTTCGGCATCGTGATCACCTCGCCGTCGAACGACCGCAGCCGCGTGCTCATGATCGAGATCTCCGTCACCGTCCCCTCGTGGTCGCCGATCTCGACCCAGTCGCCCACCTCGAACGGCCGGGAGAACATCAGCACGAAGCCCGCGAGGATCGCGCCGAGCGTCTGCCGGGCCGCCATCCCGACCACGATCCCGAGGAATCCCGCGCCGACGAGGAGGCCGCCGACGTTGTCGGTGAACAGCCCGACGACGGCGACCAGCGCGGTCGTGTAGACGGTCAGCTGCGTGATCCGGAGGATCACCTCCTGTTGGTGTTGGGAGATCGACGCGCTCTCGGCGCCGATCTCGCGGATCACCCCGCCGAGGAAGTCCGTGAGCGCGTACGCGATCGCGAGGAGGATCACGGCGAGGACGACGTTCGACAGCTGGTTCGCGCTCAGCGCCGACCGGGCCGTCTCGAAGAGGGCGCCGCTCCGGTCCCACACCGCGATCAGCGTGAGCGCGCCGACCGCGGTCGCGACGCCGACCGTCGCCGACAGCAGGAGGCGCTGCGTGGAACTGAGGTCCCGGTCCCCGTGCTTCAGTCGCCCCGTCAGGAACCGGACCGTCACCACGGCCGCGACGACTCCGACCGAGGCGGCGAACCGATCGAAGTTGCCCGCGAGCGCGCGCTGAAGCTCGGTCACGAGGCCGATCCAACCGGTCATCGTCACGCCTCCGTCGGGGCGCCGCGCTCGCGGGCCAGCTCGGCGAGCGCGGCGAACGCCGCCGGTTCCAGCGTGCCGGGACGGCTGCCCATGAGCTTCTCGTCGGCCGCGTCGACGACGGCCTCGGGGTCGTCGAGCCCCGAGATGTGCGCGGTGTTCCGCACCGCGTTCCGCACCGTCTTGCGGCGCTGGGTGAACAGCGCCTTCACGAACCGGAGGAAGAACGCCTCGTCGCCGACGGCGTAGTCCGGATCCCGGGGGGTACAGCGCACGACGGCGCTCTCGACGGCCGGCTGCGGGTCGAACGCCTCTTTCGGGACGCGCTCGACGACTTCCACGTCGGCGTAGTGCTGCGCCGACACCGAGAGCCGACCGTACTCGGACTCGCCGGCGGACGCGACCATCCGGTCGGCGAACTCCGCCTGGAACATCAACACGAGCGGCTTCTTCTCGGGGAGCAGTCGGAAGGCGATCTCCGAGGAGACGCCGTACGGGAGGTTGGCGACGCAGGCGGTGAACGGCGGGAGCTCGACGTCGAGCGCGTCGCCCTCCACCACGTCGAGGGACCCGTCGGCGACCGCGTCCGCGAACTCCTCGCGGAGGAACTCTGCGAAGGCGCCGTCGCGCTCGATAACCGTCAGGCGGCCGGGGTCGCGGTCGGCGGCGTCCGCGGCGTCCGCAGCGTCGGCAGTCGCCGTCGCGAGCAGCCGGTCCGTGAGTGCGCCCGCGCCGCCGCCGATCTCGAGGAGGTGACTGGTATCCGCGTCCTCGGGGAGGTAGCCCGGGATCCGGTCGAGGACCCGGTCGTCGACGAGGAAGTGCTGGTCGCGGTCGGGGTCGGCGCGCGCGCCGGCCCGCCTCGCGAGCGCGTCGGGATCGCGGCTCCCGTACGCGGCGCCCTCACCCGTCGATGAGTCGGTCATAGCCGGGGTACACGCGGTGTTCGGGTAAAAGCCTCGTTTCGGGGTCACCGGAGCGGCCTCCGATGGAGGGCGCGGCTCACTCCTCGCGGCCGACGAACGTCCGGTACTTCAGGTCGTCCTCGCGGATCTCCTCGACGATCCGTTCGAGGATCACCTCCCGCGGGCGGTGGAGCCCGGAGATGCGCTCCTCGACGTCCGCGAAGCTCTCGAACGGCCCGCGCTTCCGCTCGTCTAAGAGGTCGTTCCGCAGCTTCTTGCCGATCCCGGGCAGCAGGTTCAGCTGGTGGAGCCGGAGGGTGATCGGGCCCGCCTCGTTGTAGAAGTCGACGAAGCGCTCCTCGTCGGCCTCGACGATCGCCTCCGCGGCGTACTCGATCTCCGCGGCCGCGTTCCGGGTGAGGTCGTCGAACGACACCTCGCGGTAGCGGCCGACGGCCGGCCCGTCCAGCGCGATCCGGTCGCCGACCGAGACGTCCGCGTCGTCGTCGAGCGTCAGCTCGTACAGCGCGAACGAGGCGTCGCCGAGCCCGTACGCCACCGGCGACTTACTGGATTGGGGTCGCTCGTCGTCCGGACGCCCGTTCGGCAGCACGTCGAGCAGGACGGCGGTCGGGCCCTCGTCGGCGTCGGAACCGCCCGTGCTCTCCCCGGCGTCCGCGGCGGCGTCAGCCCCGCTCCGATCGTCGGCCGGCGTCCCGTCGCCGTCGGCGTGGTCCATACATCGTTCATCGCTCCGAGCGGTGAAAAAACCGCTGGCGGAGCGGGGCGCACCCGCGACCGCCGACGGGCGGATTCAAGGGGATCGGGTGCCACGTGGTACCATGGCGAAACCGGACCCCGAGGAGCTGGTTCGACTCGTCGAGGCGTTCCCGGGAGCGTCGGCCGAGGGGGGCGGGTCGGACCGCGACGAGGCGACCGAGGCGGCGGAGCGGGTCGACGAGCTGCTCGACGGGGCGTACGGCGCCCTGACGCGGCGCTGGTACCCCGAACTCCGCCGCCGGGCCGAAGGGCACGCCGACGGCGACTGCCTCCGCGAGCGGGTGCTCGAACACGTCGAGGCGGTGCCGTCGTTCCGGCTCTCGGACGGACCGACGCCCCTGCGGGAGCGGCGAGACGCCCTCGCGGAGGCGGCCGCGCTGCGCGACGAGATCCGCGAGATAGCGGAGTGGTACGGCACCCTTCGGTCGCGGCTGGAGGGCGACCGCGCGTCGCTGACGCGGGGCGAGCGCCTGCTCCACGACTTCGGGTACGCGCTCGCGCACGTCCTCTTCCTCGGCGCGTCCTCGCCGCGAGCGGTCGTCCGGCGGCTCCGGCTGGCGTACCGGTCCGTCGGCGTGCGGATCGACGAGACCGCGTCGGCGGGCGGGGTCGAGGAGACGCGGTTCACTTGTCCGTACCGGGACGTCGCGGCCGAGACCTGCGGGAAGCGGTGGGTGTGCCACGAGAAGCTGGACCGCGTCGACGACGGGTACGTCACCTACCTGGCCGAGCGCGGGATCGCCTACCAGCGGCCGCGGGGCTGCGAGGACTCGGAGCGGTGCCGGTCGACCGTCGCCCGCGACGGCCCGGAGCGGTGGTGGCCGAAGACCCCGCCGGCGGCGGTCGGCGCCGACCCGTGACCCGCGACGGCGACCCGGCCGATCGGGCGCGCTCCGCGGCCGCGGGGGGAGGGCCGGACCGGCTACGCCGGATCCGGCGCGGCTACGACGCCTGGGCCCGCGCCTACGACTGGTTCGCGCGGGCTACCGCGTCCGTCGGCGGCGTCCGGCGGGCCTGCGTCCGCGCGCTTGACCTCTCGCCGGGCGACACGGTCGTCGAGTTCGGCTGCGGGCCCGGCGTGAACCTCCCTGCGCTCCGCGACGCCGTCGGGCCGAGCGGCCGCGTCGTCGGCGTCGACGTCTCGCCCCGGATGCTCGACCGCGCGGCTGGGCTCGTCGAGCGGCGCGGCTGGGGGAACGTCTCGCTCGTCGAGGCCGACGCCGAGCGCCCGCCGGTCGCGGCCGCGGACGGCGTCCTCGCGACGTTCGTCACGTCGCTGTTCCCCGACCCCTACGCGGTCGTGAGCCGCTGGTGCGACCTGAGCGACGCCGTCGTCGTCGCGGCGTTCGTCCCCGAGGGGAACCGGGCCGCGAACGCCGCGCTGCGGGCGTTCGTGGCGCTGAACGGCCGGCTGTTCGACGCGGGGACCGACGACCCGCTCGGGCGGCTCGCGGAGCGGACCGACGCCGCGCGGCGCGCGCTCGACGACCGCGCGGCCGTCCGCGAGCGGCAGCGGCACCTCTTCGGGACTATCGCCGTCGAGGCCGGACGGAATCGCTGATCCGGGGGAACAGGAGCCGCCGCTCACCCGGAGACGGGCACGGAGACGACCGTCGCGTCGGCGTTCCGGATGACGCGCTCGGTCGTGCTCCCGAGCAGGTCGTCGGCGGCCGCGTCGAGGCCGCGCTTGCCCATCACGACCGCGTCCGCGTCGACGGCGTCGGCGTACGCGGCGATCTCGTGGGCCGGGACCCCGGCCTCGACCGCCGTCTCGCTGTCGATTCCGGCCTCCGCGACGGCCGTCGCGACCCGGTCGACCGCGGCCGCCAGCCGCTCGCGGCGCTCGGAGTCGTCGTCGTCGAACTTCTCCGGCTTGCCGGAGCGGTCGTACATCGGGATCTCCTCGACGACGCCGAGGACGTGTACCGTCCCGTCGTCGGCCGTGACCTCGATCGCGTCGTCGACCGCGTCGAGGGCGGCGTCGCCCTCGCCGGTCGGCACGAGGGTAGTCTGGTACATGCGGCTCGACGTACGTACGGAATTCTGAAAAAACGTGTCGGCGAGCCGCCCGCCGGGCCGGCAGGGACCCGCGGTCAGGCGTACTTCGCGACGACGCCGAGGATCTCGTCGAGCTCCTCGCCGTCGAGGGAGTAGCGCTCCTGGGCGAACACCGAGCGGAGCTCCGTGCGGTCCTCGGGAAGCAGGTCGGCGATCTTCACCGCGGTCGGCACGTCGATCTGGTCGAGCTCGGCCAGCTCCTCGACGAGCTCGCGGGACTCGTCGGCGTCGAGGTCCGCGAACCGGTTGACGTGCTCGATCGCGCGAGCCAGCTCGTAGCGGAGGTCGCGGTCCTCGTCTTCCGCGCGCTCGTCTTCGATCTCCACGAGGATCTCCTTCGCCTCGGAGGTGGTGACGTACTCCTCGTCGAGTTTTTCCTTGAAAATTGTCATCTCAGTTCTGCTGGGCCCGCATGTGGGCGGCGGTGACGATGAGCGTCTTCGTCTTGCCGCCGTCCGGGATCTCGACTTTGAACGCGGAGCCCTGCTTGCCGACGACGGTTCCGGTCCGGCCGTCGAAGCGCGGGTGGAAGCGCCCCTTGGGGACGCTCGGGTCGATCTTGAGGTGGACCTGCGATCCCTCCTCGAACTCCTGGATCGCTCGCTGCGGCGGGGAGGTGCCGCGGTTGCGGGGTTTGTTCGAGAGCTTGTCGCGAGTCGCCTTCTGCGGCCCATTGGAACTCGGCATGGTCTTGGGATACCTTCCGCTGCCGCCGTTATAAATCGTGCGTTACGGCCCGCTGGACGTGGAGGCCTCACACACGCGGAGAGCGGCGAAGCCTGCGATTCCGGCGGCCCGCGATCGGCGACCCACGATTCCGGCAGCCCACGGTCGCGGCAGCCCGGGAGCGACGGGCCCCCGCCGCGACCGCCGAGTTCTCCCGTTCCCACGCGCGGCCGACTCGCACGCGCACGCGACTACCAGACGCACCTCCCCCTTCCGAAAGGGCTAATCCCGGCAGTCCCTATCACCTTCGTAATGAGTCATCAGCTGCCGGACGTACAGGCGTCGGCGCCCGACGTCACCGTCGGACTCTCGCAGGTCGGCGTCACCGGCGTGGAGAAACTCGTCAAGCTGGCGCGCGGCGACAAACGCCCCATCGTCCTCATGGCGGAGTTCGAGGTGTTCGTCGACCTCCCGAGCGGCCGGAAGGGGATCGACATGTCGCGGAACCTCGCGACGGTCGACGAGATCTTAGAGGACATCACCCGCGAGGAGGCGTACCGCGTCGAGGACGTCTGCGGCGACGCCGCGGAGCGGCTCTTGGAGAAGCACGACTACACCACCACCGCCGAGGTGTCGATGTCGGCGGAGCTGGTCACCCGCGAGGACACGCCGGCGTCCGGCATCGAGACGCAGAGCACGGCGACGATCGTCGCCAGCGCGACCGCCACCGAGGAGGGCACGCGCGAGGAGATCGGCGCCGAGGTGACGGGGATGACCGTCTGCCCCTGCTCGCAGGGGATGAGCGAGTCGCGGGCCCGCGACAAGCTCGCCGAGCTCGGCGTCGACGAGGAGACGACCGAGGAGTTCTTGGACGCCGTCCCGCAGCCGGGCCACTCCCAGCGCGGCCACGCGACGCTGACGATCACGACCGACGGCCACCCCGACGTGGACCTCCGAGACGTGATCGACGTCGCGCGCGACTCGATGAGCGCCCGCATCTACAACATGGCGAAGCGGCCCGACGAGGACCACATGACCTACGAGGCCCACGCCGACGCGAAGTTCGTCGAGGACTGCGTCCGCGCGCTCGCCGAGGGCACCGTCGAGGAGTTCCCGCACCTCTCGGACGACGCCGTGATCCACATGAAGCAGTCGAACGACGAGTCGATCCACCAGCACAACGCCCACGCCGAGCGCGAGGTCCGACTGGGCGACCTGCGGGACGAACTCGACCGATAGGTGCGGATTGCTGTGGTCGCTGAGCCTTTTTAAATGAAATCTGGTTTTGCTGTCGACTGTTTATAAGCAGTTAGCGGTGGCACGGTCAACACCGCCGAAGCCCAGCCGCTCACTCATAAATCACTGACTGTTGATCGACGGCGACCGCCTCCAAAGCCCCAGCCGTGAGGGCGGCGCACGCTCGCTGCGGTCCTCAGTCGGTCGCTGCCGCTCCCTCCTTGCGGTCCTTGCGTCACCTGCGCCGCCCTCACGGCTGCCCCTTTGAGTCCCGCCCCGCACCGCTCCGCACAGCACCTCACACCTCCCCAACCTCGCCGCTCACGCCCTGCGGGCGTTCGCGGCGTCCCTCGCGCGTGCTCCTCGCGGCCGCCAAGGGCGGCCGCTCGCAGGCACGCGCCGCCGCACTGCCATTTATAAACGGTCGTCGCCAGCCACCTATCCGAACGTCAGCGGCTCCGCCTCCGCCCAGCGCGGCTCGAACTGGTCTTTCACGCTCGTCGCGAACTCGATGTCCTTCACGTCGATCATCGCGAACGGCTCGTCCGCCGACAGCGGGTGCGGCACCTCGATGCAGACCTCGATCTCGTCGAACACGTTGAAGGTTCCGTCGACGCCCGGCGTCGTCCGGACCTCGAACCCGTCCATGTCGGCCAGCTCCGACGTGTACCGCCGGCCGACGCTCCGCGGGAGCTCGTCGACCGTCTCCGGCGAGAGCAGCACCCGGATCTCCACGCCGCGGTCGAGCGCGCCCTCCAGCTCGGCGGTCACGCGCTCGCCGATCGTGCCGAGGTCGAAGCCGGTCGCGGGCGCGCCGGCCACCATGACGATCCGGCGCTCCGCGGCCGCGATCCGCTCCAAGAGGAGGTCCGTCGCCTCCTCGGCGCCGACCGCCGCGGTCCAGAACTGGCCGTCGACCGGCTCGCCCGCGTCGAGCTCGGCCGAGAGGTCGTCGACGACCGACTCGTACTGCTCGGCCCGCGTCTGTAGCTCCTGCTTCTTCTCGTCGAGCAGGCGGTCGAGCGCGGCGTCCGGCTCGACCGCGACGTACTTCTTCGGCCGGCTGGCGGCCTGACTGCGGACCAGACTGTGCTGCTCTAAGCTGTTGAGCACGTCGTAGATCCGTCCCATCGGAACCTCGCTGGCCCGCGAGAGGTCCTTCGCCGTCGTCGGCCCGGTCCGAAGCAGCGCGCGGTACGCCCGGGCCTCGTACTCGGAGAGGCCCAAGTCGCGAAGAGATGCCATACCCGGGGATGCCCCGGCACCCGTATAAACGCGTCGCCCGTTTACGATCCGGAGCGAGGGGTCGGCGGGCTCGCCGACGTCGGCGCGGCGCGACGATTTTTATCCGTCGCGTCGGCGAGGACTACGCCAGGACGTCGCCGACGCGGGCCATCAACTCGTCCGGGGTTTCCGCCGGCTCGGAGCGCTCGTCGCCCGCGAGGACGACCGCCGTCCCCTCCGGGACCGTCCGCGGCGCGGGCGCGTCGGCCTCGTGGGCGTTCGGCGCGATCACCTTCTCGTGGTCGGCGACCCGCCACGCGGCGCGGTGGAGGTCGCTCCCGGGCTCGGTCCCGACCGCGATGACGGTCGTCCCGCGCCGGAGCCGCCCCGCGAGGCTCCCGTAGTCGGCGACCTGTACGCTCAGCCGGTCGGTGGCCCCGGCGAACGCCTCGGCGGTCTCCCGGGCGACCTCGCGGTAGCGCTCCTCGCCGGTGAGCGCCGCCAGGTCGAGCAGCGACGACGCCATCTCGACGTTGGCGTCGAGCGGGCGGAACGACCGGTCGAGCAGCCCCGGCCCCGAGCGCGGCCCGTCGACGAACGAGCCGTCGACGTGGAGGCGGTCGATCGCCCGGTCCGCGACCGCGCGGGCGACGTCGGCCCCCTCGCCGCGCACGCCGGCGGCGCGGACGTACGCCCCGACGACGCGGGCGGCGTCCTCCAGCAGGTCGGTCTCGCCCGCCTCGTCGCTGCCGCGGTAGTGGGTCACCGCACCGCTGTCGGCGTCGATCAGGTCGCGTTCGAGGCCGTCGAGGATCCGGCCGGCGTACTCGCGGGCGCGCTCGTCGTCGGTGTAGGCGGCGACCGCGAACAGCGCGTCCGCGGCGAGCGCGTTGCCGCCGGCGAAGACGGTCAGGTCGCGACGCGGCTCGTCGAGGTCCTCGCGGTCCGCGGCCGGCGCCGCGTAGTAGGCGCGGCCGAGTCCGGGCCCGAGGCTGCCGCCGACGCCGTAGCCGGTCCAGAGGTCGCCGGTGAGGAAGGAGACGGCGTCGAGCGCGGGGTCGAGGTACGCCTCGTCGCCGGTGTAGAGGAAGGCGTTCGCGAACGCCCGCGTCACGGCCGCGTTCGTGTCGAGCGGCTTCTCGTAGGCGACGTCGCCCCAGTCACGGGTGGCCGCGTAGCGGAAGAACCCGCCGTCGACGTCGTCGGTGAGGTGGTCGCGGACCGCGTCGAGCGTCCGGAGCGCGCGGTTCCGGTCGCGCTTCAGCGCGAACTCGACGGTGCGGGGCAGCGGGAACTTCGCGTCCGTCCCCCAGCCGGCGTTCTCGGCGTCGTACTTCGCCTCCAGCTGGCCCGCCAGGTGGCTCTCTATCTCGTCCGTCAGCTCGCCGCGGGGCGGCAGGTCGGCGTCGAGCGCGCGCGGAACGCGCCCGGCCTCGCGGCCCTTGTCGGCCCACATCTCGCGGACCGATTCGAGCACCTGCCGCATCCCGTCGACGTCGAGATAGCCCGCGCCGGTCAGCAGCGTCCCCTCGGGCGTGAGGAAGGCCGTGGTGGGAAACCCGCCCATGTTGTACCGCTCGCGCACCCGCGGGTGGCGGTCGACGTCGACGCGGACGGGGACGAACCCCTCGTTGACGTTGGCCGCGATCCGCGGCTCCGCGTAGGTGATCGCGTCCATCTCGTGACAGCCCTCGCACCAGGTGGCCGACAGCGAGAGCAGCACCGGGCGGTCGCGCTCGTCGGCCTCGGCGAACGCCTCGGGGCCCCAGTCGCGCCACTCGACGCGGGTCTCGTCGCTCATACGCCCAGTCGGATCGGGGCGGGGGTAAGCGCTTCGAGAGCGGGACGCTGGCGGGAGGAACGAAAGCGGGGGAAGGGCGGGAGGTCGGGAGGGCAGCGGGGAGCGAACAGAGGTGGAGGGCAGGAGGCGAAGCGCCGGTGTCCACGCGACGCGTCGGCGATCGGAGGGCGTTCGGACGGGCGGTTCGGTCGGGCCTCGGCGAGGGTCAGACGTTGACGGTCAGCGCTTGTAGTCGTGACCGAGCGCGAGCGCGAGTGCGTTCGCGAACAGCAGGACCACGAACAGCCGCCCGGTACCGCCGTCGAGTCCCGAGTACAGCAGGGCGGGGTACGTCGCCGGGATGGCAATGGCCGCCCAGAAGGCGGCGGCCTTGACGGTGCCGGTCATCAGCCCGGCGAGCCGTTCGCCGGAGGCGATCTGGGTGGGAGCGGGGGTTGACATGGACACTTCTCCGTACGACGGGGGACCACATATACCCCGACGAGGGTTCGGCGAATTTCACGGCGTTTCTCGACCTATCGGGTCGTTTTAAAACAGGCGCAGAGACGTTTTAACTGTTCATCGAGTCCGCTAATACTTTGTTTCGGGATCGGCGTCGATCGGGCAGTCTCGGGGCGGTCCGGCCGTTCCGGAGCGGTCCGACCGGTGCGGACCGCCGGGACCGAGGTGGGCACGGTCGCGGCCCGGTCCGCCCGAACCCGGCGGCGGTCGCGGCGATCCAGCGAGTCCGACGCGGAACGACTGCCGCGGCACCAACCGCTTTGTCGGTCGCGGAGCGAGGAGGGGTATGACCGAGACCGATCGCCGCGGCCGAAGCGAGGACCCGAACGCACCCACCGGCGACGACCGAGGGCGCCCCGCCGCGCGCGCCGACGGCGGCCGCTCGCGCGTGGCGGTCATCGCCTGCGGCGGCACCATCGCCTCGGAGCCGGGCGACGACGGCGCGGCCCCCGAGAAGACGGGCGACGACCTCGTCGAGGCGGTGCCGGCCGTGAGCGACCACGCGCGGGTGACGACCAGAGAGGTGTGTTCACAGCCCGGGTTCGACGTCCGGTGGCGGGACGTGCTCGCGACGGCGACGACCGCGCGCGACGCGGTCGGCGGGGCGGACGGCGAGCCCGCGGACGGCGTCGTCGTCACCCACGGGACGGACACGCTCGCCGACACCGCGTTCGCGCTCGATATCCTCACCGACCTCGACGCGCCCGTCGTCGTCACGGGCGCGCAGCGGCGGCTCGACGAGCCCTCCAGCGACGCCCCCGCGAACCTCGCGCTCGCGGTTCGAGCGGCCGCCGACCGTCGGTTCGCGCCGGGCGTCCACGTCGCGTTCGACGACGAGCTCCACGCCGCCCGCGACGTCGTGAAGGGCCACAGCAACGCGCTGTCGACGATGACCTCGCCGGGGACGGGCCCGGTCGCGACGTTCACCAGAGCCGCCTCGCGCGTCGTCCGGACGCCCGCCCGCGGCGTACCGATCGACCCGCTCGCGGACGCGATCGACGACCCCGCGGACGTGCCCGAGGTCCCGGTGGTCCACTCGGGGACCGGCGTCGGCGCGGGGGCGCTCGAACGCGCGCTGGACGCGGGCGTCGGCGGCGTCGTCGTCGAGGGGACCGGCCTCGGGAACGTCACCGGCGCGCTCGGCGACGCGATCGCCGGCGCGGTCGACTCCGTGCCGGTCGTCGTCGCCTGCCGCCCGCCGGCCGGACCGACGGAGCCGGTGTACGGGACGCCCGGCGGCGCCGTCACGCTCGCGGACCACGGGGTGACGTTCGCCGGGGACCTCCCGGCGGCGAAGGCGCGCGTCGCGCTCGCGCTCGGCCTCGCCGCCGGCCTCGACGCCGAGGGGATCGAGGCGCTGTTCGAATCGGCGTGAGGCGACCGCGGGCCGGGTGAGCCGAGCGCGGCGCACCGAGCGGAGCGAGACCGCCCGCCGCGATGGGACAGACACCTGTTTTCGTTTACAGGAAGCCCTTATGTATCGGCCGTGTACCGGGAGGTATGACCGAACTCACTCGGCGAGCGGCCCTCTACGGCGTCGCCATCGGCGGCACCGCCGCGCTCGCGGGATGTACCGAAACCGGCGTCCCCGCGGACGGGAACGGGACCGACGGTGGCGACGGAGACGATAGCGACGGGTCCGACGGGGGAGACGGCGCCGACGGCGACGGGGGCGACGGCGACGACGGGGCGGTAACGACGGCCGTCCAGCAGGTCGGCGCCGCCCTCTCGGGGCCGGCGTGGAGCCGGGACGAGCGGCGCGGGTTCTGCGTGCTGTTGGCCGAGGAGGGGGACGCCTCGTGGCTGCTCGACGACGCGCCGGAGGAGATCCGCGCGTTCGTCGAGGAGACCGACTTCGACGAGTCGCGGATCCTGTACGTCGAGTCCGTCGGGCCCGACACCTGTCACGACGAGATCGCGTTCGACGGCGTCGCCGTCGAGGACGGGACGCTCGTCGCCGACGCGACCGTGCTCGGCGCCGAGAGCGACGACGTCGCCTGCGGCGAGGCGATCACCTACCCGGCCGCGCTGCTCCGCGTCACGAGCGATCCGCTCCCCGACTCGGCCCGGCTCTCCGTCACCGACGGCTGGGGCGAGACGGGAACGGTCCGCAGCGGCGACGGGATCCGCGACCCGGAGAGCCTCGCCGGCGGGATCCGGCCCGACCACGAGCCCACGAACGTCCCCCCCGCCTTCGACTGCGACACGGAGGGGTTCGAGCGCCACCCGCAGGCGTACGACGGCGAGGTCAACTGGGGCGGCGGGGGCGGCGCCGGCAGCGACGCGGGCGGCGACGGCCCGCTCGCGCTCCGAGTCGTGATCCCCGGCGACGACGACCCCGGGTCCGATCCCCTCGCGCTCGGCCGCGGGACCCGGTTCCGGATCGAGCTGACGAACGTCTCCGGGCGCGAGGCGTCCGTCGGCAATCAGGGGAAGTACAACCTGGAGGTCCGCACCGAGGACGGGTGGACCGAACTCCGCGGCGCCGACGGCGACGCCACGTTCGCGTACACCGACGAGGCGATCATCGTCCCGCCGGGCGAGAGTCTAGAGTGGGAGTTCGAGATGACCGAGTCCGGGCTCGTCGAGGGCGGTCCCGTCAGGGACGGGACGTCGGTCGAAGGCGGGCCGCACGCCGACGCGCTCCGGGTGTGTCCGGACCTGGTCCCCGGTCGGTACCGGTTCGTGTTCTGGGGCGCCGCCGACCTCGCGGTCGCGTTCGACTACGAGAGCGAGTGATTCGACTCGCGGGCCACCGTGGGCTCAGGCCCGGACTTCGATGAGGAGGTCCGACTCGGGCGACTCGCCCATCCGCTCCCGCACGCGCTCCCACGAGAGGTCGGTGCGCGCGGTCACCGACTCGGTCGCGACCGCGCCGCAGGCGTTGCCGACCAGGATCGGCACCTGGTAGTCGCGCGGGTCGTGCGAGAACCCGTCGCCGGTGATCTCCGACTCCCGGAGCGCGGCCGCGAGGAACCCGGCCGCGAAGGCGTCGCCCGCGCCGGTCGTGTCGACGGGGTCGACGTCGAACCCCGGGTGCGAGACGCTCCCGTGCGGCGTCCGCACCGTGGCGCCCTCGTCGCCGAGCTTGATCGCGACGACGCGGTCGTCCGGCTCCCACGGGTCGACGTCGGTCGCCGCTTCGAGCGCGTCGGCCTCGCGGTCATTTAAAAATAGCACGTCGCTCGCGTGGAGCGCGGCCTCGAACTCGCGGTCCGCGACGCGGCGGCCGGGGTCGAAGCTCCGCGTCGCGCCCGCCTCCGCGGCCGCGGTCGCGAGCGCCGCCGCGGTCTCGGGCTGCTGTCCCGTGAGGTGGAGGTGGTCGGCGGCCGCGAGCGTGTCGCGGTCAAGCCCGGCCGCGGAGAACGACTCGTTGGCGCCGTCGTTCGCGAGCATGAGCAGTTCGCCGCCGCCGTCGACGATGACGTACTTCACCGAGGTGGGCTCGTCGGCGTCGACGAGCACCTGCCCGGGGTCGACGCCGGCGCTGGCGAGCTCGCGCAGCGCGAGCGCGCCCGACTCGTCGCCGCCGACGCTCCCGTAGACGACCGACTGGCCGCCCAGATCGACGAGCCCGACCGCGACGTTCGCGGCGCTGCCCCCGCCGGACTGTTCGAGCCGGTCGATCCGCGTCTCCCCGTCCGGCTCGGGCAGGCTGTCGACGTGGATCGTCACGTCCCAGTTGATGTGGCCCGCCGAGACGACCTTCGGCACGCGGTCGGCGTCGCCCGGGGTCAGGTCGGGGTCGCGGTCGACCGCGGGGTCGACCTCGTCCGGCCCGTCGCCGGTTCCGTCGGCGTCCGGCCCGTCGCCGTCGACCCGGCCTTCGGTGCCGCCGTCCGGGGGCTCCTCCCACTCGTCGACCTCGCGGTCCCACTCCGCGACGGTCTCGTCCCAGTCGTCGACGCCCTCGTCGTCGTCGACCTCGGTACCGTCATCGGGTCGCTCCCCGTCACCCGCGCCGTCGTCTCCCGCAGCGCCGTCGCGCCCGCTCATGGCTCGGCCCACGGCTCGGCCGCGCCCTCGCCGAACAGCTCGCGCATCAGCGTCACGATGCTCTCCGGGGGGAACTGCCCCTGCTCGGTGACGATCGCGTCCATGTACCGCGGCGGCGTCACGTCGAACGCGGGGTTCTCGACGTCGATTTCGCCGATCTCGTCGCGGGCCTCCGGGTCTATCACCTCGGCCTCGTCGCGCATCTCGATCTCGACGGTGTGGCCCGTCAGCGTCTCCGGGTGGAGCTTGATCGTCTGGGCCGCGGTCATGATCGGAACGCCCCGCTCGCGGGCGTTGACCGCGAGCCCGGAGGTGCCGATCTTGTTGATCACGCCGCCGTCCGCGGCGATCGAGTCGGCGCCGACGACGACGTGGTCGACCTCGTCGAGGTAGCGCCGCGCCGCGGAGTCGACGATGAGCGTGACGGGGACCCCCGCGTCGCGGAGCGCCTCGGCGGTGATGTGGCCCTGCTGGCGGGGGCGCGTCTCCTTGACGACCGCCGAGATCGACTTCCCCTGTTCGACGGCCGCCTCGATACAGGCGAGGGCGTCGGTGGAGTGGCAGTGGGTCATCACCGTGTCGCCGTCCGCGAGGCGGTTGGCACCGACCTGCCCGAGGTCCTCCTGCGCGCGGTCGAGCTGGTCGACGAACGCCTCGCTCGCGTCAACGACGCTCCGGCGGAGCCGGTCGACCGAGTCGCCCTCCATCCGCTGGAGGACGTAGCGGAGGGCGTTCGGCAGCGACACCGCGGTCGGGCGCGTCTCGCGGAGGGTCCGGGCGGCGGCGCGCAGCGACGCGCGGAACGCCGCGGGGTCGCTCGCGGTCGCGTCCGCCTCGGCCGCCGCCTCCGCCTGCTCGGCGAGGGCCTCGGCGGCCGCGGAGGCGATGGTCGCCGCGCCGCGGATCTCCATGGTCGCGATCGACTCGGCGGTCTCGCGGACCGCCGGCGCCGGCTCGGTGTCTGTCATACCGATCCGGTAGCCGCCCGTGTATTTATAAAACCGGCCGACTGTCGGCGATTCCCCTCCTCACTCCGCGTCCGGCTGCTGGCCGTAGCTCTCGAACCGCTCCTCCACCGTCGCCATCTGCTCGTCGGTGAGCACGTGCGGCTCGCCGACGGCGGACGCGCGCAGGTAGAGCCGACAGATGTCCTCGACGTGGCGGGTGTTCTCTACCGCCGTCTCCACGTCCGGCCCGGTGACGACGAGCCCGTGGTTCGCTAAGATTGCGGCGTCCGAGTCCGCCTCGGCCATCGCGGCGACGACGTTCGCCGCCAGTTCCTCGGTGCCGTACGGCGCGTAGTCGGCGAGCGGCACCTCCCGGCCCACGGCGGCGATCATGTAGTGGATCGGGGGGAGCTTCCGACCGAGCGTCGCCATCGTCGTCGCCCACGGCGAGTGGGTGTGGACGATCGCGCCCGGCCGGTCGTGTTTATAAATGCCCGTGTGCATCGGCACCTCGCTCGACGGCGCCATCCGCCCGGCCAGCCGCTCGCCCGCCAGCGACACCACGGGCACGTCCGCCGCGTCGAAGGAGTCGTAGGGGACGCCGGTGGGCGTGACCGCGACCCGGTCGCCGTCGCGGACGCTCAGGTTCCCGGTCCGCCCGGGCGTCAGGTCCGCGAGCGCCGGTGCGTACTCGACGACCGCTTCACGCGCCTCCCGGAGGAGGTCCGGGTTCGCGTCCCGGCCGGAACCGCCTGCGGAGCGGGAGCCGCCGCCGCCGGAGCCGTCGGGGGTCACGCCGCCGCCTCCGTCAGGTCGGCGAGCGCGTCGAGCCGGTGGTCCGGCCGCTGCCCCTCGGAGAGGTCCGCGTCGGCGGGCGCGTCCCCGTCGGCGACGAACAGCGCGGAGTCGAGCCCGACGGCGTTCGCGCCGGCGACGTCGGTCTCGACGTTGTCGCCGACCGCCAGCGCCTCGCTCGGCCGGCGGTCGAGCTCGGCGAGCGCGGCCGTGAACGGGAGCGCGCTCGGCTTCTCGCGGCCGACCTCCTCGGAGGTGACGAGCAGGTCGATCCGGTCGTCGATCCCGAGGCGCACGAGCTTCCGCAGCTGGACCCGCGTCGTGAGGTTCGTCACGACCGCGACATCGGTCCCCGCCGCGTCGAGCGCGTCGAGGACCGCCTCGACGCCGTCACAGAGCGACATCGCCGCGAGGTAGCCGTTCCAGTAGGCGTCGCCGGCCGCCAGCGCGCCCGCGGGGTCGGGGTCGCCGGCGTGCCGGTACAGCCCGCGCTTGAAGTAGACGTGCCTGGAGTGCGAGGCGGCGGTCCCGCCGGTCTCCCGTTTGGTCTCCCGCCGCCCGGTCGCGTACAGGTCGTCGAACGCGTCGCGGTCGAGATCGTACCCGCGCTCGCGGAGGGCGTCGAGCGCGGCCCGCTTGCCCGCCTCGTTACACGGGGCGTACGGGTACAGCGTGTTGTCGAGGTCGAAAAGCACTGCCTCGTAGCTCATGGACCGACTCGGCGCGGCACCGACTTAAGGGTGGTTCGACGCCGCGGCGCGCCGGCGTTGACTCGCCGTCCGGGAGAGGTGAGCGCCGTTACTGCTCGTTCATCGCCTCGCTGGCGATGTTGCGGCCGCGGGAGTTGAGCGCGACCTCGCGGCGGACCCGCACCTCCTCGACCACTTCGAGCTCGACGAGCCGCTCGAACGTCTCCTCGACGTCGTCGACGTCCATCCCGAGGAACGAGGGGATCTCGAACGGCGAGACGCCGGAGTACAGGGCCATCAGCACCTCGCGGTCGCGGCTGGAGAGGTCGACGTTCGTCGACGACCGCTCCTCGCCCTTGCGCAGCCACGACTCGACGAACCGCATCCGGCTCGGGTCGCCCGCGACGTGCGTCTCGATGCTCGTCCCCTCGTCGTCGGTGTGCGACACCTCGATGACGGGTTTCTTGTCGCCGTTGACGGTGCGCTTCGCGGCATCGAGCCCGCTGATGTCGTCGAGGTCGAACTTCACGAAGGCGCCGCGCTCCAGGGCGGCGTTGAGCCCGTTCTCGTCGATCTTCACGCGGGCCTGCTCCCACTCGGTGTCCGTGACGACCCCGCCCTCGATGGCGGGGTGTTTCACCATCACGGTCTTCTGGTCGAGCAGCGCGCGGTAGACGTCGCGCTCGAACGGCTCGTGGTCCTTGGCGGCGACGAGTAACACCTGCTCGCCCAGGTCGAAGCTCACGTAGTTGGAGACGCGCGCGACGGACTGGTTCGCGTCGTGCCGGCCGCCGAGCCGTTCCAGCTTCGACAGCGGGACGGTCCGCTTCCCGTCGTTGCCGGCGAGGATGAGCCGCCGGTTCGAGAGGAGGACGCGGCCGGGCGTCCACGAGACGTCGCTCACCTTCCGGCCCTCGCGGACCGCGACCGCGAACTTCGCCTGCGTGTCGGTGATCTTGTACTCGCCTTCCTCTTGCGCCATTTACGGACCCCCCGCGCGCAGCTTCGAGACGGCCGAGAACACGCGCTTTCTGACGGCCTGGCTGTCGTCGTCGGCGTACTCTTCGAGGCGGTTGAGCGTCTCCTGCCCGCCGATCTGCCCGAGAACGAACACCGCCTTCGCGCGGGCGTCCTCCGGGTGTTCGGGGCCCAGCATGTCGAGCAGGCGGTCCTCGACGACCGGGCCGCCGAGGCTCTTGAGGCTCGTCGCCGCGAACTGCGCGGTCTGGGGGTCGTCGTCCGCGAGCGCGTCCGCGAGCGCCTCCACCGCGGTCGCCGTGTCCGGGTCGGCCACCCGACCGAGGATCCACGCCGCGTTCCGGCGCTGGCGGGACTGCTGGCCCTCGGTGAGGATCTCGACGAGCGGCTCGACGACGGTCGCGTCGTCGGCCGCCTTCAGCTCCGAGACCACCTGGTCGCGGACGGCGTGGCTCTGCTCGGTCGGCACGTTCGAGAGCAGCTCGATCACCGAGTACACCGCCGCGTTCCGCACCACGGCGCTCTCGTCGCCGAGCGCCCGCGCGAGCGGCTCGACCGGCTCCGGGGTGCTGGCCTTCCCGAGCGCGCCGGCCGCGATCCGTCGGATCGACTCGTCGCCGTCGTCGAGCAGTTCGAGCAGCGGCGACAGCGCCTGGTCCGTCCCGATCGTCCCCAGCGCGTTCGCGGCGGCCCGCCGGACGCGCGGCTCCTCGTCGTCGAGCCGCTCGCGCAGCCCCGGGACCGCGCGCGCGTCGGCGTAGGTCCCGCATGCCTGCGCCGCGCGGAGCCGGACGCGGGCGTCCCCGTCGTCGAGCGCGCCGACCAGCGCCTGGAGGCCGCTCGCGTCGTCGAGGCGCCCGAGCGCGTTCGCCGCCGCCATCCGGAGCTCCGGACGGTCGGCCTTCAGCGCGCGGGCGAACTTTCGCGCGGTGACCCACTCCGCCTCCGAGTCGCCGCCCCCGCCCGTGAGCTCTTCGAGGAGCTGTTCGAGCGCCGCCTCGCCGATCTCGTCGAGCGCGTCGACCGCCGCGCCGCGGACCTCGGGGTCGTCGTCCGTCGTCGCCGCGCGGAGCAGCCCGTCGACCGTCGGCTGGTCGTCCTCCTCGCCGATCTCGCCGAGGAACTCCGCGGCGCGCCGCCGGACGGCCGCGCTGTCGCTGCCGAGCGCGTCCCGGAGTCGCTCCGCGTTCCCGTCCCGAGCGTGCTGGTACAGCGACATCAGCGCCTCCCGAACACCCGCCGTCGCTTGTCGATCGGTTCGTAGCGGTCGGAGCGGTCCGGGGGGACGCTCTCGGTCATCCCCAACACGAGGACGCCGTCGTCGGCCAGCGACGCCTCCAGCGTGTCGAACAGAGCCGCCTTGTGGTCGACGTCGATGTAGATCAGCAGGTTCCGGCACAGCACCACGTCGAAGGGGTCGCGGGCGCCGTCGCGGATCAGGTCGTGCGTCGCGAACTCGACGAGCCGGCGGGGGGCCTCGCGGACGCGGAACGTGTCCCCGTCGCGCTCGACGTAGCGGTCCGGGTCCGAGAGGGGTTCGAGCTCCTCGGCGATGTCGGTCGTCCGCGTCGTGTGGTAGACGCCCTCGCGGGCGTTGTCGAGCGCCTCCTCGCTGATGTCGGAGCCGAGCACCTCCACGCGCGACTCGTCGATCTCGGGGTCGTCGCAGGCTAACATCGCGACGGAGTACGGCTCGCGGCCGTCCGCCGAGGGCGCCGACCAGACGCGGACGCGCCGCTGCTCCGCGGTCCGCTCGCGCAACACGTCGCGGAGGACGTCCCACATCTCCGGGTTGCGGAAGAACTCCGTCACGTTGATCGTGAGCGCGTCCATCAGCGCCTGCCGCTCGTCGGCGTCCTCGCGCAGGATGCGCTCGTACTCGGCGTGCGACTCCGTGTCGCGCCGGCGCATCCGCGCCGTGATCCGGCGGTCGAGGTACGACTCGTTGTAGTAGCCCGGCTCGAACGGCACCGTGTCGTCGATCTGGCGGAGGACGCCTTCGAACGCCGTCTCGCCGTCGTCTGCGGACTCGCTCATAGGCTCACCACGTCGAGCACGGCCACGACGTCCCCGTCGCCGAGGACCGCCGTGCCGCTGAGTCCGGGCGTCCCCGAGAGCGGGCCGTCGAGCGGTTTGACGACCACTTCCTCCTGGTCTAACACCGCGTCGCAGTGGAGCGCGACCTGCCGCGTCTCCTCGCGGATCCGGACGAGCATCCCGTCGTCGGTCGCGCCCGCGCCGCCCGCGTCGTCGGTTGCCGGTCCGGCGGGGTCGGTCCCGTCGTCGACCGCGACGCCGCCGTCGGCGGCGGGGGTCTCGTCGGCGGCCGCCGAGGCCTCGGCCGCGGTCGAGTCGATCTCGCCGAGGCGCTCGTTCAGCCGGATGACGGGGTAGAGGTCGTCCTCGTGTCTGACGACCTCGTCGCCATGGACCTCCTCGACGTCGTCGGCGCGGGCGACCTCCGCGATCGACTTGATCGGGATGCCGTACTCCGTGCCGCCGACGTCGACGAACATCACCTTCACGATGGCGACGGTGACGGGGAGCCGGAAGCGGACCGTGGTCCCCTCGCCGGGCTCGCTCTCGACGGAGACGGAGCCGTCGAGGTCGCGCGCGGTCGTCCGGACCACGTCCATCCCGACGCCGCGGCCGGAGACGTCCGTGACCTCCTCGGCGGTCGAGAGGCCGGGGTGGAAGACGAGGTCGTACGCCTCGCTGTCCTCCATCGCCTCGACCGCCTCGCGGCTCTTGACCCCCTCCTCGACCGCCTTGTCGCGGAGCTGGTCGGGGTCGAGCCCCGCGCCGTCGTCCGCGACCTCGATGATGACGTGGTCGCGCTCGCGCTCGGCCGTGAGCTCCACGTGCCCGGTCGGGTCCTTCCCGGCGGCCTCGCGCTCCTCGGGCGGCTCGATCCCGTGGTCGACCGCGTTCCGCAGGACGTGCACGAGCGGGTCGCGCATCTCCGTGAGGATGGTGCGGTCGAGCTCGACGTCGTCGCCCTCGATCTCGAAGTCGATCCGCTTGTCGAGGTCCCGCGAGATGTCGCGGACGAGACGCGGGAACGAGTCCGACACCTGCGAGAACGGGATGAGCCGCATGTCCATCGCCGTGTCCTGAAGGCTGGAGGCGAGCTTGTCGAGCTCGTCTAACGTGTCCGACTCGGCGTCGGCGGCCTCCAGCTCCCGCCGGAGCTTGATCCGGCTCGTCACCAGCTGCTCGACGAGCCCGTACAGCTCGTCGACCTGGTCGACGTCGACCCGGATCGATTTGATCTCGTCGCCGGACTTCGACTCCGACTTCGAGCCGGAGTCGTTCGGCTTCTGGTCCGAATCGGTCGACGCCGAGTCCGAATCGGTCGACACTGGGTCCGAATCGGTCGACGCCGAGTCCGAATCGGTCGACGCCGGGTCCGAACCGGTCGACGCCGGGTCCGAACCGTCGGAGTCGTCAGCGTCGGGGTCGGCGTCCGACGGCTCGGGTGCGTCGGTCGCGTCGTCGGTCGGTTCCGGTTCGGCGCTCTCGGGATCCGCCGGTTCGGCGGACTCGAACTCGTCGTCGGCCGTCGCGTCCGCGTCGGCCGAACCGACCGACTCGGCGTCCCCGTCGCTCGGTTCCGCGGCCGCAGCGTCCTCGCCGTCGCCGACCGCGGCCGCGCCGTCCGCGCCGTCGCCGACAGCGACCGCAGTGACCGCCTCGACCTGCGTGAGCGCCCGGAGCCCCTCGGCGACGACCTCGGGGTCGGCGCCGCCGACGAAGGCGTCGAACGACTCGTCGTACTCGCCGTCCTCCAGCGCCTCCGGGGCCGGGTCGGTCGCGTGCGCGTCGAACTGCTCGTCGAGCGCCTGGAGGACGAGCGCGGCGTCGACGCCCGGCATCTGCGCGTCGCCGATCGTCACGTCCGCGTACGCGACCGGGTCGGGGAGGTCGGCCGCGGCCGCCGGCGGTTCCGGCACCGAGACGTCGGCGTCGTCTTCGCCCTCATCTGCGTCGCCGCTACCCTCTTCCTCGGCGGCATCGTCGTCGGACCCGTCGTCGGCGGTCTCGGCGGCGTCGTCCGCCGAATCGCCGCCGTCCCCGCCGCCGACGGTGCCGTGTTCCTCCATCTCGCGGAGGCGCGATTCGAGGTCGGAGGGATCGGTCGACACCTCGCCGGCCTCGGCGATCTCCTCGACCATCGCCTCGACCGTGTCGACCCCCTCGAAGAGGAGGTCCATCAGCTCGGGCGTCACCTCGCGGTCGCCCTGCCGGACCGCGTCCAGCAGGTCCTCTAAGGCGTGCCCGAAGTCGGAGACGTCCTCGTACCCCATCGCCGCGGCGTTCCCCTTCAGGGTGTGGGCGACGCGGAACACGTCGTCCATCGCCTCGGTGTCCTCGGGGTCGGCTTCGAGGGCGAGTAGGGCGTTGTTGAGGTCGGTGATCCCGTCTTCGGCCTCGGCGACGAACGCGGCGCGGTGGGAGTCCATCAGGCCTCACCCCCCACGATCGCGCCGGCGACGTCGTCGAGGTCGCAGACGGCGTCGACCCCGCCGGTCTCGACCGCGCGCTTCGGCATCCCGTAGATGACGCAGGTGTCCTCGCTCTGCGCCAGCGTGCGCGCCCCGGCGTCGGCCATCGCGCGGATCCCCGCCGCGGCGTCCGAGCCCATCCCGGTCAGCACGACGCCGACGAGCGGGTCGTCGATCACCTCGGCCGCGGAGCGCATCGTCACGTCGGCCGCGGGGGTGACCGTGTGGGAGTCGTCGTCCGCGTCGAGCTTCACCCGGAGCCGCCCCGAGCGGTAGCTGTCGATCAGCGTGTGGCTCCCGCCGCGGGCGACGAGCACCTCGCCGGCGCCGATCCGCGCGCCGTCGCTGGCCTCGCGCACGTCGTACGCGGAGGCGGCGTCGAGCCGGTCCGCGAACCGCGAGGTGAACGCCTCCGGCATGTGCTGGACGACGACCACGCGGCAGTCGGCCATCGGCAGCGCGGACAGCACGCGCTCGACGGCGTTCGGCCCGCCGGTCGAGGCCGCGATCACCACGGTCAGCGGCCCGTCGACGTCGGCCGCGTCCGCCTCGGACCCGGCGTCCGGCGAGCGCGACGCCGCGGCGCTCGGGTCGTCGCGCTCGCGGGTCGCGGCGTCGAGGTCGGCGCCCGCGACCGAGCGCACCGCCTCCACGAGGCGCTCCGACTCCCGCGAGACGCCCGTCGACACCTCGCCGCCGGGCTTCGCGAAGAAGTCGACCGCGCCGCGGTCGAGCGCCTCGAAGGTGACCTCCGCGCCCTCGTCCGTGTGCGCCGACAGCATCAACACCGGCGTCGGCGTCTCCTCCATCAGCCGCTCGACGGCTTCGAGCCCGCCCATTCCGGGCATCTCGACGTCCATCGTCACGACGTCGGGACGCGTCTCGGCGACCACCGAGAGCGCCTCCTCCCCGTCCCCCGCCTCGCCGACGACCGCGACCCCGGCGTCGCTCAGGAGGTCGCTTATCAGTCCCCGCATGAACGGCGAGTCGTCGACGACCACCACCCGCGGCGACCCGTCCCGACCGCCGCGCCGATCCGTCGTCCTGCTCATGTCTCACGGCGCGCCCAGAATCAGCATAAATCCACGGACCCAGTAATCACCCCTGATAATTCAGGGGACACGATTATCTGTCGGTTCGCCGCAGCTACGGGCATGGCAGCAACAGAGGCGGACGCCGAACCGACCAAGGTGTTGGAGTTCGGCCTGGGCGACGGGACGTACTGTCTGGACATCGGCGTCATCGACGAGATCGTCGACGCCGGCGAGCTCACGCGGATCCCCAACTCGCCGGACCACGTCGAGGGCGTGATGGACCTCCGCGGCCGGACGACGACGATCGTCGACCCGAAGACGGTGTTCGACATCGACGAGGACGGGCCGCGCGAGCGGATCGTCGTCTTCGACGACGGCGAGATCGACGAGGGCGGGACGGTCGGCTGGATGGTCGACGAGGTGTTCCAGGTCCGCGACGTCTCGCCCGAGGACGTCGACCAGAACACCACCGTCGAGGACGAGGGCGTCCGCGGCATCGTCAAGTCCGACGACCGGTTCGTCGTGTGGGTCTCGCCGGACGTCGACGACGCGCTCGCCGCCGACCTCGACGACGTCGAGGCCGCGGAGGCGTAGTCGGGAGAAGCGGCCGCCCTCGGATCGACGCGGGACACGCGAGGGCTGCGTCGGTTCTCACCCGTGAGAACCGGGTGCCAACGCTTATCAGCCGTCCGACGGGTCTCCCACGTATGCGCGTCTCAAGCGGCGTCCCGGGGTTCGACGCCCTCGTCGACGGCGGGTTCCCCGCGGACCGCCTCTACGTGGTCAGCGGTCCGCCCGGGAGCGGCAAAACGACCTTCTGTTCGCAGTTCGCGGCCCAGGGCGCCCGGAACGGCGAGGACGTCCTCTACATCAGCATGCACGAGACGAAGGAGGGGATCCGCGAGGACATGAGCGGCTACGAGTTCGGGTTCGACCGCGCGCTCGACTCCGACCGCGTCACCTTCCTCGACTCCTTCTCGTCGGACGGGCGGCGCTTCTTCGGCCTCCCCGGCGACCGGCGCGACCGCTCGGGCGTCACCAACCGCCTCACCGGGTTCATCAACTCCCGCGACATCGACCGGGTCGTCTTCGACTCGACGATGCTGTTGCGGTTCCTCCTCGACGACGACGAGGACACGATGGTCCAGCTGCTCTCCTCGCTGAAGCGGACCGACGCCACGACCCTCCTGATCTCCGAGATGACCGACCCGAGCGCCTACTCCGAGGAGCACTACCTCGCGCACGGCGTCGTCTTCATGCACAACTACCTGGAGGACGAGGGGATGCGACGCGGGGTCCAAGTGCTGAAGATGCGGGGGACGAACGTCGACACCGACATCCAGGACGTGGAGTTCACCGACGGCGGGCTTCGCGTCGGCTCGGCCGCGACGGTGACGCACTGATGTACGACCGCACGTTCGGCACGGAGTGGGACGACCTCTCGCGGGAGGAGGCCGTCGAGCGCGCCTTCGCGCTGGGCGTCGCGGCCGGCGTCGACAGCGCGCGCCCGGAGGAGCTCGACCGGGTGTTGGAGGCGTTCCCGGGGAGCTACGACCGGAGCATCGTGGAGCTGGCGTACGACGAGGGGCGGACGAAGGCGCTGGAGGCGAAGGCGGAGCGGGACGACCCCGACGACGAGTCCGTCTGGGCCTCGCTCGTCGACGGGTCGGGGGAGCCGCGCGAGTCCCCCGTCCCCGCCGCGCTCCCGGGTGCGATACGCGAGCTGACACTCACCGACGGGCCGCGAGAGGGACCGCCGTCCTCGCTCGACCTCCCCTCCATGCTCCGAAAGTGATCGCTCCGAAGGGTTTTACCCGACACTCTCTCACGTTTTCACTATGACCGCGCTTCCCGACGCTGTCCGCGGCGCCGACAGCGTCCTCATCAGCGGTCCCCCGATGAGCGGGAAGTACGACCTGTTCAACCGGCTGCTCGCCGCGTGGTCCGACGGCCCGGTCGTCATCTCGACGGGCCGGACCGCGGAGAAGGTCCGCGACGACTACGAGGAGCTGACGGGCGGCGACGGCGACGACGTCGTCGTCATCGACTGCGTCACCCACGAGCAGGGCGACAAACGCGAGGACACGCCGACGACCAAGTACGTCGCCAGCGCTGGCAACCTCACGGACATCGGCATCAAGTTCACCGACATCGTCGAGTCCTCCGCCGGGCGCGACCGCGCGGTCGGCGTCTACTCGCTCTCGCAGCTGCTGATGTACTGGGACCCCGAGCGCATCTACCGGTTCACCCGCGTGATGACCTCCCAGACATCCGGCGAGGGGTGGCCGTTCGTCGGCGTCGTCGGCTCGACCGCCCACGACGAGCAGGTCGTTCACACCCTCCACGAGCCGTTCGAGGTCGTCGTCGAGACGCGCGTCGAGGACGACGACCGGGAGTTCCGGGTCCGCGGCCGCGTGGGCCAACCCTCCGACTGGCAGTCGTTCTGAGTCGAGACCCGCGCTGCGGTCCGAAGTCGACCGGGCCCGCGTCGAACCGGCCTCACCCGACCAGTTCGAACTCCGCGCCGATCGGCGGCGCGTCGACGAGCCCCCAGTAGACGAACCGGTAGGTCCCGGCGCCGAGCGGCGGACAGACGGCCAGGTCGACGCCGTCGACCGCGTCGGCGATGCCCGACTCGGTCAGCGTGACGTCCCAAGAGTACGCCGAGCTCGTGCCGAGCGACGACTCGCTCCGCGGGAGTTCGACCGCCTCGCCCGTCGTCGATCCGCGGACGTCGAGCCACCCCTCGCCCGTCTCGCGCTGGAGCGAGTAGGCGGACTCGCCGCGCGTGGGCGTCGGAGCGTCGCCGGTGTTCCGGAGGACGAGCCGGAGCGACTGGCCGTACGTCTCGGTCGTCCCCTCGGTGGAGAGCTCCACGGTCGTCTCGCCCGTCTCGACGAGCGTCTCGGCGACCGACGCCTCGAACGGCCGATCGAGGCGGACGAACCCGTCGTCCTCGCAGGTCAGCGTCGCCGGCGTCCCCTCGGGGCCCTGCGGCCCGTCGCCCGCGGCGAAGTCGAGGCAGCCCGCCGTCGCGACGGACAGGGCGAGCGCGCTTCCGACGAGCGCGTCGCGTCGCGTGTGGTCCATACGGGGCGAACGAGCGCCACCGGCATGAACCGCACGCGTCGTCGCGGGCCCGGCGCGAGCGTGTCCCTCCGCCGACACGTCGCCGAGCGGTTCGGAACCGCTTTCCCCTCGGCCGGCGGATGGCCTCGCATGGAGCTGTTCGGATCGAGCGGCATCCGCGGGGTCGCGCTGCGGTACCTCACGCCCGCGCTCGTCCTCGACATCGCGAAGGCGGCGGGGACGGTCTGGGACGCCGACCGTGTCGCCGTCGCGCGCGACACGCGGACCACCGGCGAGCTGTTCGCGAACGCGGCCGCGAGCGGCCTCGCCGCGGTCGGCTGCGACGTCGACCGACTCGGCGTCGTCCCCACGCCCGCGGTCGGCAACTACTGCGAGTCGGCGGGGGTGCCCGCCGTCCTCGTCACCGCATCGCACAACCCGCCGGAGTTCAACGGGATCAAGCTCGTCGGCGACGACGGCGTGGAGCTCTCGGTCGACGTGTTAGAGCGGATCGAGCGGCGCGTCCTCGACGACGAGTACGACCACGCCGACTGGCGGGCGGCGGGCGCGACGACGCCGGTCGAGGGCGCCGTCGACGACTACGTCGACCAGCTGATCGCCGCGGTCGACCGGGAGGCGATCGCCGACGCCGACCTCACGGTCGCGGTCGATCCCGGGCACGGCGCGGCCTCGGTCGCGTCGCCCCGGATCTACCGCGAGCTCGGCTGCGAGGTGCTGACCGTCAACGCGACCCCGGACGGCCACTTCCCCGGCCGCGACTCGGAGCCGGTCCCGGAGAACCTCGGCGACCTCTCGCGGCTGGTCGCGACGAGCGACGCGGACGTGGGGATCGCGCACGACGGCGACGCGGACCGCGCGGTGTTCGTCGACGAGGACGGCGAGTTCGTCGACGGCGACACCTCCTTCGCGGCGCTGGCGGACGCCTGCCTCGACCCGGGCGACGCGGTCGTCAGCGCGGTCAACGTCTCCCAGCGGCTCGTCGACGTCTGCGGCGCCAACGACGCCGACCTGGAGCTGACCCCCATCGGCGCGACGAACATCATCACCCGCACCCGCGAACTCCACGAGGAGGGGGTCAACGTCCCGGTCGCGGGCGAGGGGAACGGCGGCGTCTTCTTCCCGCCGTACCGGCTCTCGCGGGACGGCGCGTACATCGGCGCGCGGTTCCTCGAACTGCTCGCCGACGCCGGCGGCGCGCCCGTCAGCGAGATCGTCGCGCCGTACAGCGACTACCACTTCGTGCGGGCGAACGTGGAGTACGAGGACGACGACGAGCGGGACGAGATGCTCTCGGCCGCCCGCGCGTACGTCGAGACCGCCGACGCGGAGCCGAACACGACCGACGGCTACCGGCTCGACTACGGCGACGCGTGGGTGCTCGTCCGCCCCTCCGGCACCGAACCGAAGATCCGGATCTACGCCGAGTCCGCCGATCCCGAGCGCGCCGAGCGGCTCGCCCAAGACATGCGCGTCGCCGTCGAGAGCGGGCGATAGCGGCGACCTATTTATAAATGAACGTGTGCGGTGGCGCGTGCCTGCGAGGCCGCTCTGCGGCCGAGCAGCACGCGCGAGGGACGCCGCGAGCGACCGGAGGGAGTGAGCGGCGAGGCTGGGGAGGCGTGAGGCTGCTGTGCTGTGAGGGGCGGGACTCAAAGGGGCAGCCACGAGGACGGCGCAGACGACGTAAGCACCGCAGGGAGCGAACGGAGTGAGCGACCGAGGAGCGCAACGAGTGTGCGCCGTCCTCGCGGCTGGGGCTTTGGAGGTGGTCGTCGCCGATCGCAGTCAACTATTTATAAGAGATTGGCTGGGACTTTGGCGGTGTTCGCCGCCAATCCGTTGTGGATTATTTATAAGCGATTGGCTGGGATTTCGACGATTTTCTCGGCGCGTCCGGTTCGAGCACCGACGCATCGATTCATCTCGCTCAGCAGCCAGCACGAGACTGACAGGAAGTTTATGAGTTCCGATACTAATATATTAACTCGCTATATAGTAACTATCGACATGACCGCCGCGAAGCCGGAGAACCCGCCACGCCACGCCACGTCCGACCCGGATCCGTCGCCCGAACTGTTGAACGCGCTCGAAAGCGACACGGAGACGGTCACCGGCGCTATCGCCGCCGGAACCGTGACGCTGGAGGAAGTCGATCAGTTCGTCCGGCGCGCGGAGCGCGGCGAGATCGACAACGAGGCGAACCTCGACGCGGTCGTCCGGATCGTCCACGCGCTGTTGTGCGACGAGCCGAGCTGGGCGAACATGGAGCCGGCCGGCTCGCCGGTTCGGGCCTGACGCCGCCGCGACCGAAGCGAGTCCGCCGTCTCTCCGTTCTCTCTCACCCTCTTCGTCTTTTCCGGCTCCCGTATTTTCCGTCTCCCCGCTCTCCGTACTTCCCGATCTACCCCACCCTCGTTCGAGGCGTCGCCGCGTCGCGACGTCGCCGGCTACCGATTCAGCGCCGCGAGCGCCTCGGCCGCCTCGCGGGCCGCTTCGAGGTGGTCGCGGGCGCGCCGCGGATCGTCCGTCTCCTCGGCGGCGCGCGCGAACCGCGTCAGCGTCCGCGTCAGCGACGCGCGAGCGGCCCCGACGCCCTCGGCGTCGTCGGCCGACCGCGACGGGACCGACTGCTGCGGCTCGGACCGCTGCGGCTCGGACCGCTGCGGCGACGACCTCCGTGGCGACGCCGAGTCCTGCGAGGGCGCCGACTCCTGCGACGGTGTCGAGCCCTGCGGGGCCGCGGTCGACGGGGGCGACTCCGACCGGCCCGGTTCGTTCGCGCCGGAGTCGACCGCGCCGTTCTCCGCCGCGGCGTCGACGCCCTCCTCGGCGTCCGCTTCAGTCGACGTTCCGGTCGCGACGGCGGGAGCGTCACCCGCGTCGGCCGGAGCGTCGCCCGCCTCGACCGAAGCCCCGTCCGCCTCGGCCGGAGCGTCGCCCGCCTCAGCCGGAGCCTCCCCCGCCTCGGCCGCGCCCCCGGCCTCGTTCCCGCAGGTGGGGCAGAACTCGCGGCCGTCGTACCGGAAGATGGGGTCGCCGCACTCCCCGCAGTGGCGGTTCGTCATCGTCGCGCCCTTCAGGAGCAGTTCGGACATCTGCTGGGTGTGCTCGCGCTTCTTCTCGTCCTCCGCGAACTTCTCGCGGAGCTTCTCGCGTTCCGCCTCCTTGTCGAAGCCGTCGCTCATGGGCGGACGAACGTGGTTCGCGGGCAAAAGTCCGGTGGGCTCGGGACGGGCGCGTCCGCGGCGCGAGCCGGCCGCAGCGAGAGTCGAGCGGCTACTCCTCGGTGACCGTGCGGTCCGCGTCCGGGTCGAGCTCGCCGCGGTGGATCTTCGCGCCGTCCTGCGCGACCTGTCGGCCCAGCACCGCGCACTTGACGCGCATCGGCGAGATGTCGACGCCGAGCATCTCCGTGACGTCGTCGGTGTCGAGCGCGTCGAGCTCGTCGACGGGCATCCCGTGGAGCCGCTCGGAGAGCATGCTCGCGGAGGCCATCGAGATGGCGCAGCCGTCGCCGGTGAACCGCACTGCCTCGACCGTCTCCTCGGCGTCGTCGAGTTGGACGTCCATCCGGATCGTGTCGCCACAGGAGGGGTTCTCGCCGACGTGCGTGAAGTCCGGATCCTCGAGTTCCCCGTAGTTACGCGGGTTCTTGTAGTGGTCGAGGATCTGCTGCCGGTACATGTCCGAGCCCAGTCCCATACTGCCTCCGAGTACGCCGGTCCGGCTCAAAAGGGTTCCGTCGATCGCAGCTACTTATAAATGAACAGCGGCACTGCGGTGGCGCGTGCCTGCGAGCGGTCGCCCTCGGCGACCGCGAGGAGCACGCGCGAGGGAGTCGGTGGTCCGGAGCAACGCGGAGGACCACCGACGAGGCTGGGGAGGCGCGAGGCGCTGTGCGGTGCTGTCGGGCGGGACTCGAAGGGGCAGTCGCGAGGCGGGCGCAGGCGAAGGCAGGACCGCAGCGAGTGAGCGGAGCGAACGAGCGAGGACCGCCCCGAGCGTGCGCCCGCCTCGCGGCTGGGGCTTCGGAGCGGTCCGCGTGGCTTAGCAGTTTATAATAGGGTGTCATAGAAGATTTACCACGACATTTATTTCGTGGATTCACAGCTGAATCAGCCGATGGAACGCGCTTGCTAATTCAGCACTGGGAATCAGCCATTTTCACCGTATCGTTTCCACCGAATCCAATATTAATGTCAATTTCTTCCTCTATCTGCTGTTTATCGCGGCCTACACAGTCCATAGTCGCTGTAAGGGTCTCTACCTCGGTTCCATCGAGAAACAGGGAAACGGTATATGACATTCCCTTCGGCACGTTTGAGATGGCAGTTGATTCAGTGTGTACGTACGGGTCTGCTCCGCTTGGACTCGGCAGGTCATACGTCTTCTCGAAATCCGACCGCCCGGTAACCTGGATCTCGATTCGAGCTTCGTAGGCTTCGTCTGTATAATTACGGAGCCGGAATCCAAGTGTCCCGACGAACGGTACTGATGTACAGCCAGCAAGCCCTATGAGGCCGATTAGACCGCCAGATCTGAGAAATTGCCGGCGTGACGGATCGCACATTTATTTTTCACTGATCTACAGGAACACAAAGGCTTTCTGATAAACCTATAATCTATACTAAACTTTCTATGTTCATCTGTACTGAGCGATTCGTGAGTTCCCTGTATTGACCGCAACCGGGTCAGAATATGTCACCTGTTGAGGATTTCAACATAGCCATTCTCGCCTAAAACAGCCGGTTGATGAGAGCTGCTTATTGAATCCGGTTACGCGTCCTGTTCATCTCAAACCTCGCTGAAACCTCGTCCGATCAAGTACCCAACTACTGTAATCACGCCAGATACGATTGCTCCGGTGACAAGTGGAAATATGAAAGCGGTCGGGTTTGCCATGATTGGGATGAACAGATTGAGTGTGAAACCAAAACATGGACCGAATGTGAGTATCCAATTCCCAACGAGATCTGCACCCTGAAACGCTCGCAAGACAACGATAACAGTAATAAAGAGCGCACCACCGTAGACAATAGCCGATTGTACTGAAGTCGAGGGTTCCAAGTCCCAGACTCGCAACCCAGTCAACGTCCCAAGAACAAAGAGAAACGCGGCTATAGCCACTATAATCTCACTTGTTCGCTTGTTCAAGAGCATATAAATTTGTCTTGTCTTACATTACGTATGCCTTGTGGGTCAAACTGGGATGGTCTAAGCGATCTGCGAGTTCCCTGTACTGAGCGATTCCTAGGTAGGTGTGAGAAGACTTCTATGACACCCTCGTTTATAAATAAAATCGTCGTACGGGCGAGCGACTGGGGCTTCGATAGCCGTCGCGTCACCACACCGAACTCCCGAGACGATCTCAAACCGACGAATCGCGATCGCTCAGGCCGCGTGTTCGTCGACCCACGCCGTCAGCTCGTCGCCCGGAATGAACCCCTCGGCGCGCCGCGCGACCGGTTCGCCGTCGACGAAGAGGACGAACAGCGGGACGCTCCGCACGTCGAACCGCTCGACCAGCGGCGGGTCGTCGCGGGGGTTCACCGTGCCGACCGCCAGATCGGCGTCGGCGCCGCGGGCCACGTTCCCGATTACCGGCTCCATGCTCGCGCAGATGCCGCAGCCGTCGGTGTAGAACTCCACGAGCGCGACGTCCGCGTCCGCGACGAACTCGTCGAGGTCATCCTCGTCCGACAGCGAGACCGGGCGGTTCGCACCGGCCGGCGCTTCGGCGGCGTCGGCATCGTTCGATACAGTATTGGATTCCATACGCATTATTGCGTGCGAGCAGGGATAACTGCTTCTATCAGTGGAGTCGGTCGCGACGGAGTCGAGAACCGGAATAAGAGCGGTGGAACGAGAGCGGCGGGCGGCGATCGCGTGTCTACGCCGGCTCGTCGCCCTCGGGCTCGGTGCGCCACCCGCCCTTCAGCGTGACGTACCAGACCGAGAGGCCGGCGAGGACGAAGACGGCCGCCATGTACGGGATGATCGGCAGTTCGAGGCCGACGAAGTCGAGGACGGTCCGCATCTCGTAGACGATCACGCCGAAGATCGCGAGCGTCACGAGCAGCCCGCCGCGGCTGATGTCCACGCTCATCGGACCACCCCGGCGAGCGAGGCCCCCGCGTCGCCGACCGCGCCGAACAGCGTCGCCGCCGCGTTCGCGAGCGCGTCCAACAGGGGGGCGAGCCACACCGGATAGGTGCCGACGCCCGGGCCGAGCAGCCCGCCGCGCTGGATGATCGCCGCGATCGGGAGGGCGTAGGCTAAGACGACGAGCGTCACAGCGATGCCGACCCACAGGCGGAGGTTATCGAGCACCTGCGGGGCGTCCTCGGGCCCGGAGACCGGCGTCGGCAGGGTCTCCGCGAGCCCGGAGACCGTCGGGTTCCCCATCGTCAACACGAGGTTCCCGAGGAACAGGATCGTCGAGACGAAAAGCAGCGTCCCGCCGATCGCTATCTGGATGTTCAGCTCCTCGAAGCCGCCGAACATCGTCGGGTAGTCGAAGCCGGAGTACTCCGGTTCGGCGGTCCGACGCGGCACACCGAGCAGCCCCTGCGCGTGCATCGCGTTCGACATCAGCGCCATGCCGATGAACCAGAGCACGACTTGGAACAGTCCGATCTGACTGCTGTAGATCGGCTTGTTGCTGATCTGCGGCCAGAGCCAGTAGGTCCCGGCCATCATGGTCAGCGCGACCGCGGTCCCGACGGTGAGGTGGAAGTGGCCCGGCACCCACAGCGTGTTGTGGATGAGGTAGTTGATGTTCATTCCGGCGTTCACCATCCCGGAGAAGCCGCCGGCCGCGAACATGAGCCCGGCGAGCATCATGCCCGTGAACTCCGGCTTCCGCCACGGGAGGTGCGTGAGCCAGCCGAGCAGTCCGGTGCCGCCGTTTTTGCGAGCCCCGTACTCGACGCTCGCGACGACGGTGAACGCGGTGAGCAGGCTGGGCAACAGCAGGAACATCGTGTTCGTCATCGAGATGAACTTGAACCCCTCCGCGATGCCGGGGTCGAGGTACTGGTGGTGGATCCCGACCGGCGTCGAGAGGAGGACGAACAGCACGAACACGACCCGGGCCAGCGGGTCGCTGAACAGCCGCCCGCCGGCGATCTTCGGCAGGACGGTGTACCAGAGCATGTACGCCGGCATCAGCCAGAAGTAGACGACCGGGTGGCCGAAGAACCAGAACAGCGTTCGGGTGAGCGTCGGATTCACCTGGTCGATGAAGCCGAGCGACCACGGCAGGAGGAACAGCAGCACGGAGGCGGCGACGGCGGACGAGGCGATGTACCACATCGTCATCGTGGTCAACACCATGAACGTCTGGAGCGGGATCCGCTCGTCCGGGTGGTCGCGCCGCCACGCGAGGAACGTCCGGAACCAGTCCGCCCCCGCGATCCACGTGCCGACGATGAACACAACGAGCCCGGCGTAGAACAGCGGGTGGGCCTGAAGCGGCGCGTAGAAGGTGTATAGCACGTCCGCGCTCATGTCGATGGAGTCGACGAACCCGGCGAGGATCGAGATGCCGGTGAGCGTCATGCCGGTCGCCATCAGTCCGTACCACGTCCACGTGATCTTGATGTTCAACAGCGGCCGGTCAAGGCTCCGAGTTATCGCCCAAGTGAACAACCCGACGAGGAAGAAGATCGTGAAGCTGATCACCATGAAGACGCCGTGCGCGGTGAGAACGGTGTAGTAATCCGTTGAGGGGATGATCCGCGCGACATCGGTCCGGTGGAGCGTCTGGATGATCCCGAACACCGCACCGAGGAACAGGGCGAAGAATGAACTCAGGAAGGCCGCGCGGACGACGCGCGCCTCGTCGGGGAACTTGTCGACGAACGTCCGCTCGGACTCGAGGGCCGTGCTCACGCCGAGTCACCTCCTCGGTTCTCGAACTGCGACTGACTGACGACGTGGAGCTTCCCCTGCATGACGTGGTGACCCGCGCCGCAGTACTCGTTACAGACGATCCCGTACTCGGTGGGCTCGTCGGTCTCGACCGTGATCTCCGAGACTTCGCCGGGGACGACCATCGTGTTCGCGCTCGTGCCGACCACCTCGAACCCGTGGATCACGTCGGCGGAGGTGACGTAGAACGTCACCGTGCTGTTCGCCGGCACGACGATCGGGTCGGGTTGGAACCCGAACTGTCGAGCGACGACGTACGCCTCGTACTCGTTCTCGCCGACCTGCTCGACCCGAGGCTCCGAGAACCGTTCGTCCTCGTCGAGCGCCGCCGGGTCGATCGTTGACTGCGAGTCGGCGACCATCGCCACGCCCGGGCCGACGGCGCCGTACGTCACGGTCCCGATAAGGGCGAGGATCAACACGATCGAGAGCGCGAGCCAGAGCTTCTCGTACGCGTGGATGTGCACGTCTGATCACCCCACCACGACGAGATCTCGGCCCAGGAACTCTACGAAGTAGATGTACACCCATGCGAGCACTAGAATCACGAAGTAGATCCCGATGAGCGTGAGCGTGCCGATCGGGTCGAACTCCTCGCCGTCGCCGCCCACGTCGTCCGCGTCGGCGTGTGCGGTCTCGCTTCGAGCCATACCCCGGGTTACGACCCTCGTAATATATACGATCGACTCGTTCCCAGCTCGTGAGAACTTTGCCGTTATCTATGACTACCAGAAGCGTAGCGACTCTATGCGATTCTCGTTACAACAGGCCGTGCTCTTGGTCCTCGGCGGGCTCGTTCCCGCGGCGGTGTTCATCGCCGACCGCGCGGAGTTCGTCGTCGCGGTCACGCTGGTGAACGTCCTGCTCATCTGGGCGAGCCTCCGGATCGCGACCGGCGGGAGCCTACCGGGGTTCGGGGGCGACGCGACCGAACCGGATCAGGCGTAACCGGTCGGGACGCACCGCGAGGCGACGGACGATCCGAGGGCACGCCGCCCGGCGGGCGACGGTCCGGGAACGCGCCGCTCGGCGGAACGACGGACACCATCACGCATGTCAGGCTGTACCCTCTGTGACCTCCCGACCGGGGACGACCCGCACACGGCCCCCGACGTCGACGGCGAGTTCTGCTGCCGCGGCTGCCTGACGGTCGCGCGCTCGCTCGACGGCGTCGAAGACCTCGACGACCTCGACGAGCGGGGCCCGGACGCGACGCCGGACGAGGAGTTCGACGGCGAGACGACGTTCCTCCACGTCGACGGGATGCACTGCGCGACCTGCGAGTCCTTCCTGGAGATGACGGCCGGCGAGCAGGACGGGGTCGCGGCCGCCGAGGCGAGCTACGCCACCGACACGATCCGGGTCGACTACGACCCCGACGCCGTGAGCGCCGACGAGCTCCCGGACCGGCTCTCGGTCGCGGGCTACTCGGCGAGCGACCGCGCGGACCCGGCCGACGACGGCGACAACGCCGTGGCCCGGTTCCTGATCGGCGGCGGCTTCTTCGGGATGATGGCGATGCTGTGGTACGTCGTCTTCCTGTACCCGACCTACTTCGGGTACGATCCGATCGTCGACCTCGGGGGCGTCTCCGGCACCTACCTCTTCGCGCAGATCTGGCTGTTCGCCTCCATCGTGCTGTTTTACACCGGCTACCCGATCCTGCGTGGCGCGTACGTGAGCCTCCGGGCGCGACAGCCCAACATGGACCTCCTCGTGTCGCTCGCGGCGACGAGCTCGTACGCGTACAGCACGCTCGCGCTGCTCGTCGGCCGGACCGACCTCTACTTCGACGTGACCATCGCCGTGATCCTGGTCGTCACCGCCGGCAACCACTACGAGTCGATAATTAAGCGCCGGGCGACGGGCATGCTCGCCGACCTGACGACGACCGATGACCGCACCGTGCGCACCGAGGCGGGCGAGCCACTCGACGCCGACGCGGTCGACCCGGGCGACCGCCTGCTCGTGCGCCCCGGCGAGCGCGTGCCGTTCGACGGGACCGTCGCCGAGGGGACCGCCGCGGTCGACGAGGCCCTGGTCACGGGCGAGTCGCTCCCGGCGACGAAGCGCGAGGGCGACCCGGTCCGCGGCGGCACCGTCGTCACCGACTCGCCCGTCGTGATCGAGGTCGGCGAGGACGCGGCGAACACCCTCGACACCCTCGTGCGCCTACTGTGGGAGATCCAGAGCTCGCGGTCCGGAATCCAGCGGCTCGTCGACCGGCTGGCGACCGTGTTCGTCCCGCTCGTCGTGGCGGTCGCGACCGTCGGCGCCGCCGCCACCCTCGCCCTCGGCTCGGCGCCGATCGACGCCGCCTTGGTCGGGCTGACGGTGCTCATCGTCTCGTGTCCGTGCGCGCTCGGGCTGGCGACCCCGCTCGCGGTCGCCGCCGGGATCCGCGACGCGGCGGAGCGGGGAATCGTCGTCGTCTCCGACGCCGTCTTCGAGGCGGCCGCCGACGTCGACACCGTCGTCTTCGACAAGACCGGGACGCTCACCGACGGCGAGATGCGGCTGCTCGACGCGACCGCCGACGAGGGGACCTCGGTCGACGGCGTCCGCGAGCGGGCGGCCGCCGTCGAGCGCGCCTCGGTCCACCCGGTCGCCAAGGCGATCGTCGCCGGCGTGTCGGGAGATGCCGGAGAGACGGCGGGCGAGCGACCGGCCACCGACGGCGGCGCCGCGGCCGCCGCGGATCCGGGCGACGGCCCGCCAACCGAGGTCGACGCGCTCGACGCCCCCGCCGCGACCGACGTCGACGTCTTCGACCGCGGGGTCGCGGGACGCGTCGACGGCGACGAGGTCGTCGTCGGCCACCCGGACCTGTTCGACGAGCGCGAGTGGCCGGTCTCCGATCGACTGCGCGAGGCGGGGAGGGGCGCCCGCGACCGCGGGAACGTCCCCGTCTACGTCGGCTGGGGCGGTCGCGTTCGCGGCGTCCTGACGGTCGGCGACGAGGTACGTGAGGGGTGGGAGGCGGTCGTCGCCGACCTCGACGCGGACGGGCGGCGCGTGGTCGTGCTCACCGGCGACGCGCCCGCGGCCGCGACGCGGTTCGCGGACCACCCCGCGATCGACGATGTGTTCGCCGAGGTGCCGCCGGAGGCGAAGGCCGAGACGGTCCGGCGGCTCGGCGCCGACGGGTCGGTCGCGATGGTGGGCGACGGGAGCAACGACGCCCCCGCGCTCGCCGCGGCCGACCTGGGGATCTCGATCGCCTCCGGGACGGACCTCGCGGCGGACGCCGCGGACGCGGTCCTGCTGGAAGACCGCCTCTCCGCGGTCCCGGAGCTGTTCGCCGTCACGCGCGGGACGAACCGGCGGCTGAAGCAGAACCTCGGCTGGGCGTTCGTCTACAACGCCGTCGCGATCCCGTTGGCGCTCTCGGGCGTCCTCAATCCCCTGCTGGCCGCGCTCGCGATGGCGTCGAGCAGCCTCCTCGTGGTGACGAACTCCGCGCGGGCGGTGTTCGACCCGGACTGAGGCCTCGGGGCGGTCAGTTCCCGCCCTGTCCGGTGCCGCCCTCGCTCCGACCGCTCTCCGGGGGGAGGAGCCGGCGCGCCAGCGCGGCGAGGCGCTTGTACGCGAGGTTCACGTACAGCCCCGAGAGGAAGACGGTCCCGACGACGAGCGGCACGTCGTCGACGCCCTGACCGAGGACGAGGTCCGAGAGCAGGTAGATCCCGACGCCGAGCGGCAGCGCGGCGGGCAGCCGGAGGTTGTACCGGAGGAGCCTCCCGACCGAGGCGTCGAAGCGCTCGACTAAGGCCGTGAACACGAACCCCAGCGCGCCGAGCAGGCTGAAGAGCGGAACGAACGGCGGGACGATCCCCGGACCGAGGCCACCGATCCCGGCGAACGGCGCGTCGATCGCCACGGACGCCGCGCCCGCGAGGACGGCGGTGAGGAGGACGTCGACGGCGACGACGGCGGTCCCGAGCCGGGACCGGTACCAAGTCCGCGCGAGCCACGATCGGCCGTCCGCGCCGGACGCGGCGTCGCCCGCCAGCGTCGGATCGTCGGCCCCGAGCGTCGGGTCCTCGGCGGGAGGGTCGCCGCGCGCACGCCCCGATGAGTCCGACATCGCCGGAGCTGTTCGTGGCCGAGCGACAATTAGCTTGCGCCGTGTGAACTACGCGCAAGGATTTCCGCGGTGTCGCTCGAACGAAGAAGTGAGGCCCGAACCGCGGTCGGGGGTTACGCCGTCGCGCCGACGTGCGGCTTGACCGCGCGGACGATCGCGTCGACGTCGTACTCGTCCTCCTCCTTGTCGAAGACGACCTCGTCGTCGGCGCGGACGACGAACACGCCCGCGTCGCCGGTCACCAGCGCGACCTCGTCGATGCTCTCGCCGAACTGTTTGAGGATCGCCTCCGAAACGTCCTGCGCGCGGTTCAACATGCCACAGGGGACGCAGTACTCGATTTCGACGCGTGTCATGGCTTATCGTAGGGCGCGAACGGATTAAAAGCGAGGGTCGCGGCCGCGGCGAGCGCGACGTCGACCGCGACCGCCTCAGACCACCAGCGCGTCGAAGACGACCGCGAACAGGAGGAGCCCGAGGTAGGCGTTCGAGGCGTGGAACGCGCGGAACGCCGCGCTCTCCGTCTGCTCGTAGTGGAGCCGGACGACCGTCCAGAGGAAGACGGCCCCGACGCCGACGCCGACGACCGCGTACAGCGCGCCGAGCGGGTCCGCGGCCGCCGCGAGCGCGACCGCGGCGACCAGCGTCGCGCCGAGGTACCAGAGGATGTGGCGGCGGGTCGCGGTCTCGCCGCGGACGACGGGCATCATCGGGAAGCCGCCGCGCTCGTAGTCGTCCTTGTACGCCAGCGCGAGGTTGTAGAAGTGCGCGGGCGTCCACAGGAAGATGACCGCGGCGAGCAGCAGCCCGCCGCCGCCGACCTCGCCCGTGACCGCGGCCCAGCCGATGAGCGCCGGGAGCGCGCCGGCCGCGCCGCCGATGACGGTGTTCTGGACCGTGTTCGGCTTGAGGACGAGGGTGTACACGACGCTGTAAAATACGATCGCGACCAGCCCGAGCGCGGCCGTCAGCGGGTTCACCGTCCAGAACAGCCCGAGCGAGACGAGCGCGAGGGTGCCGCCGAACGCGAGCGCGTGCGAAACGGGCACGAGGTCGGTGGCGAGCGGGCGGTCGCTGGTGCGTTGCATCCGCTTGTCCACGTCGCGCTCGAACACGTGGTTGAAGGTTCCGGACGCGCCGATCGAGAGCGCGCCGCCGGCCAGCGTCGCCCCGACCGCGTACGGGGTGAAGCCGGGACCGCCCCGCAGCGCCATCGCCGCGGCCGCGACCAGGCAGAGCAGCCACATCAGCCGCGGCTTCATCAGTCGGAAGTACGCGGCCGCGGTCGCCTTCAGCCGCGGGAGCGTCGCCGAGGGGATCTCCGGCTCCGGCGCCTCCTCGACCGGCGGGAGGTCGTCGGTGCCGGCCTCGAACTCGTCGGGGGCGTCGTTCGGGCTCCCCGTCTCGGCCTCCAGCCACCACGCGAGCGCCGCGAGGACGGCCCCGAAGATACCGATCCCGAGGAGGAGGTGGGCGGAGCCGAGCGCGGCGGGCAGGTCGCCGAGCGCGACGAGCGCCCCGACGCCGGCCTGCGCGGGGTAGACGACGAGCGCGACCGCGAGCGCGGCTTTGACCCGGCGGTCCGCCCCCTGCCGCCACGCGAGCGCGGCGGAGAGGGCGACGAGGAGGCCGACGACGACCGCGAGGGCGCGATGGCCGAGGGCGATCCACCCGGCGGTCGCCGTCGGCAGGGCCGCGCCGCTCCCGCAGGCGGGCCAGCCGCCGCAGGCGGTCGCCGCCTCCGTGAGGGAGGTGGTCGCGCCGACGACGACGAGCAGGTACACGCCCATCGCGGCCGCGGCCAGCACCGCGGGGAACTTGTCGGGAACGTTCACTCACCTCGGTTTGGGAGTCAGTCCATTTAGACCCCGCGCTTCCGCCCCCCGTCGGGGTCCGCGCGTTCGCCGCGGTCGGAGGGCTCCCCGACAGCGACCTACGACGGCGCCGCGTCCGCATCCGTCGCGCGCTCGCGTCCGACCTACGACGGCGCCGCGTCCGCATCCGTCGCGCGCTCGCGTCCGACCTACGACGGCGCCGCGTCCGGTCCGTCGCCGCGCTCGCGCAGAATCCGATCGACGATGTCGCCGCTGGAGAGCAGCTCGTCCTCGTACTTCGGCTCCCGGCCCGACGCGCGCTCGACCCGGCAGTCGATGCCGCGCGCGTCGAGGGCATCGGCGATGTCGGCCTCGTCGTGGTGCTGGTCGAACCCCAACACGATCACGTCGGGGTCGAGCCGCTCGATGGGGACGAACACGTCCTCCGGGTCGCCGAGGTGGGCCTCGTCGACCGCGTCGAGCGCCGCGACCATGTCGCGCCGCTGGCGGGCGCAGAGCACCGGCGCCGGCTTGTGCGTGACGTTGGGACGACGGGCGACGATGGCGTGGAGCTCGTCGCCGTGCGTCGCCGCGTCCTCTAAGTAGTGGACGTGGCCGGGGTGCAGCAGGTCGAACGTCCCCTGCGCGACGACTCGCGTCATCTGAACCACGAGAGGAAGCCGCCGGAGTCGCGTTCGTCCAGCTCGCGGTCGATGTCCGCCTGGGTGAAATCGAAGAAGTGCTCGTCGGGCACCTCCACGTCGAGCACCTCGAGGGTGGTCTGGCTCCCGTCGTTGTCGAACGCCTTCCAGTCGCCCCAGCCGTAGGGGGCGCCGACGATGATGTGGACCTTCCCCTGTCCGAAGGTTGCGAGGTCGGCGTCGCTCGGGCGCAGCGCGCCGTTCGGGTGCGAGTGGACCGACCCGACCGACCGCATGTCGTTCGGCTTCATGTTGGTGCGGACGGTGGCGCTCGTCGGGCTCGACTCCGTGCCCGGGATGACGAGCACGTCGGTGATCACCTGACCCTCCCGGTCGAGGTCCAGCTTCCGGGCGTCGTCCGCGCGGAGGAACCCCATGTACTCGTTGGGGTGCGTCTCCTCGCTCGCCTCGAGCACGAACTCCAGGGTCTCTCGGGCGATCCCGAGGAGCTCGTCCGAGCGGAACAGTCGCATGAGCGAGACAAGTCGCCGTCGCCTCATAGGGGTTCCGGACCGCGGGACGCGGGGCGGGCTCTCGGAGCCGGACCTCGCCAGTCCGCGGCCGAGAGCCCCGAGAGAACAGGCTTAACACCGGCCGTTCCCGAGGACTGTCCATGAGCGAAAACACCGCCGGGGATTCCGGCACGCGGGGCGATTCGAGCCCCGAACCCGACGCCGACGCGGCGGAGGGGACGGCCGACGACCGGCCGGCGAACGCGACCGACGACCGGCCGACCGTCTACGACCTGGCACCTGACTGTACACTCGAAGACGCCGAGGTCGACGCCCTGTACCACGCCGAGGTCAACGGCGTCGTCGACTACGGCGTGTTCGTCGACCTCTCCGACGCCCTGAGCGGGCTCGTCCACGAGTCGAACCTCGATGGCGACTACGCCGTCGGCGACCGGCTGATCGTCCGGCTCACCGAGGTGAAGGAGAACGGCGACGTGGCGTTCGACGACGTCGAGCCCGACGACTACCGCACCGAGGCCGTCGCCCACGAGCCGACCGTCTCGCGGGTCCGCGGCCTGACCCCGGGCGACGAGGTGACCGTCGAAGGCGAGGTCGTCCAAGCGAAACAGACGGGCGGCCCCACCATCTTCGCCGTCGCCGACGCCTCCGGCGTCCTCTCCTGTGCCGCCTTCGAGTCCGCCGGCGTCCGGGCGTACCCCGAGGTCGAGGTCGGCGACATGGTCCACGTCGCGGGGACGATCGAGAGCCGCGAGGACGCCCTCCAGCTGGAGGTCGACTCGCTGACGCGGCTCCCCGACGAGCGCGCCGCCGAGGCCCGCGAGCGCTTCGAAGCGGCGCTCGACGAGCGCGCCGAGCCCGCGGACGTCGACCCCCTCGTCGAGTGGGAGGCGTTCGAGCCGATCCACGAGGACCTCCGCGAGCTGGCCCGGCTGCTCCGCCGGACGGTCCTCGCCGGCCGCCCGATCCGCGTCCGCCACCACGCCGACGGGGACGGGATGTGCGCCGCGATCCCGGTCCAGCTCGCCGTCGAGAACCTGATCGAGGAGGTCCACGGCGACCCCGACTCGCCGCGGCACCTGTTCAAGCGGCTCCCGAGCAAGGCGCCCTACTACGAGATGGAGGACGTCACCCGCGACCTCAACTTCGCCTTAGAGGGCCGCGCCCGCCACGGGCAGAAGCTCCCCTTCCTCCTAATGCTCGACAACGGGTCGACCGAGGAGGACGTGCCGGCCTACGAGAACCTCGCGCACTACGACATCCCCATCGCGGCCGTCGACCACCACCACCCCGATCCCGAGGCGGTCGAGCCCCTGCTCGACGCCCACGTCAACCCCTATCTCCACGGCGAGGACTACCGGGTCACCACGGGGATGATGTGCGTCGAGCTCGCCCGCCTGATCGACCCGTCGCTCACCGAAGAGCTCGAACACGTGCCGGCGGTCGCCGGCCTCTCCGACCGCTCGAAGGCGGAGGCGATGGACGACTACGTCGCGCTCGCCGAGGGCGCCGGCTACGACGAGTCCGACCTCCTCGACATCGGGGAGGCGCTCGACTACGCCGCCCACTGGCTCCGCTACTCCGAGGGGAAGACGCTCGTCAACGACGCCCTCAACGTCGGTTGCGACGACGAGGAGCGACACGAGGAGCTCGTGGAGTTCCTCTCCGAGCGCGCCGAGCGCGACGTGGAGCGCCAGCTCGACGCCGTCGACGACCACGTCGAACACGAGCGGCTCGCCTCCGGCGCACACCTCTACCGGATCGACTTAGACGAGTACGCCCACCGGTTCACCTACCCGGCGCCGGGAAAGACGACCGGCGAACTCCACGACGCGAAGGTGACGGAGACCGGCGATCCCGTCATCACCATCGGCTACGGCCCCGACTTCTGCGTCCTCCGCTCGGACGGCGTCCGGCTCGACATCCCGAACATGGTGACCGAGCTGAACGAGGAGCTGCCCGAGGCCGGCGTCTCCGGCGGCGGCCACCTCGTCGTCGGCTCGATCAAGTTCGTGAAGGGGCGCCGGAGCGAGGTGATCGAGGCGCTCGTCGAGAAGATGGCGGGCGCGGAGATCGACGAGGCGCTCTCGTCGACGATCGCGCTCGACGACTGAGTCGGCCGCCGCGGCCGTTCGTACCGAACCCGTTTCTCAGCCGAACGCGATCTCTCGCCGAGCGACGGCGCCGGCCCCCGCGAGCGCGACGCCGAGGCCGCCGACGAAGGCGATCGGGAGCTGAATCCCGCCGCCGCGCCAGTCGGCCGCGTACGCGCGAGCGTAGAACTCCGCGACCGACTCGTTCTCGACCGCGAGCAACACCTCGCGGTTGTTCGTCCTCGCACTCGGGTTCCAGTTGAGGCTGCCGACGACCGCGGTGTCGTCGACGACGAGCCCCTTTGCGTGGACCTTCCCGAACCGGCCGCGCGGCTCGGCGAGGTCGACCGCGATCGGCTCGTCCGCGAGCCGCTTCGAGAGGTTCCGGTTCGCCTCGCGGTCGTACCACGCGTCCGAGAGCAGCAGGTGAACGTCGACCCCGCGGTCCGCGGCGCGCCGGAGCGCGCGGACGATCCGGTCGTTCGGACCGCCCACGCGCGGCACGACCGCGAGCACCCGCTCGTCGGCGGCGTCGATCCGCGCGACGATCCGGTCGGCGGCGTTACCCGGGGCGGTCAGGACGGTCACGTCCGCGGCCACGGGCTCCGCAGGTGCGTCGAACCGCGTCGGATAGGAGCCGTTCGCTCGACCGTCATCGTAGAAGTCGGTGTCCGCGCGGAAGGCCCGCCACGGCCGCGCGTCGTGCGCCTCGAAGTCGGCGAGGAACAGCGCGGCGAGGTCGTCCGCGACCGCCGCGCTCCGGTCGGTCCCGGCACGGTCCGCCGTCTCGTCGTCCGCCGTTTCGCCGTCGCCGCCCACGACGACGCCCCACCCGCGGTTGCTGTGTCCGCCGGTGCCGGACGGCTTCCAGTTCTCCGTGAGGACGACGGCGCGGTCGTCCGCGACCGCGTACTTCGGGTGGTGGAAGCGGAACCGCTCGACCTCGCCGTCGAGGATTCGGACCGCGACGCCGGCGGCGGTCAGGCGGTCGAGCAGCGGCGCGCTCGGGGACGGGAATCCGCCGACGGGCGACCCTTCCAGCAGCACGCGAACGCGCACCCCGCGGTCGGCGGCCGCGACGAGCGCCCCGACGACCCGCTCCGAGGTCAGCGTGTAGCCGGCGACGAACAGCCGCTCGTCCGCGGCCCGAAGGGGCTCGACCGGGATTCCCGGGCTGTCGGGGAGGACGAAGGGCGTCACGGCCGCGTCCGCGGTCGACTCCGGCGAGCGGGGATCGTAGCCACGGGGGCGCCACTCGCCCCACGAGGCGCGCCAGCGGTGGCCCTCGCTGGCGCGGTCGTAGGCGACGACGTCGACCGCGCGGCCGTTCCGGCGGAGCTCGATCCGGTCGCCCGACGCCGACAGCGGGAAGTAGTCGGTCAGCCGCCGGATCGTGCGCCGGTCCGCGACCCCGGCGGCCGTCCCCGAGTCGCCGGCGAGGATCGAGGCGGTCCGGTTCGGGGCCATCGACAGCGTTACCCGACCGCTCGCGTTCGTCGGAATTTCGGTGTCGTAGTAGCCGTCGGAGAGCGACCAGTTCCCGCGCTCGGGGAGGGAGACGACGAGGTACTCGCCGCGGTTCTCCGCGGTCGTGGGGTTCGGGTACAGCTCGACGATTCGGGGGCCGCCGCGGGCGTCGGTGGCGTTGGCCGGGGTGGGCTCGGCCGCGTCGAGCGGAGCGGCGGCGCCGACCGGGGCGGCCGCGGCCGAAAGGGAGCAGACGACGCTCGTCGCGGCGACGAGCAGGACGAGCGCGGCGACGCGGGACCGGCGCCTCGGGCGGCGGGGTGACACGGCGGGCGTGGCGGCGGTATCAGATAAAAGGGTTCGCGACCGCCGCGAGGGGGGAGGAGTGCGCGCCTCAGGCCGTCGGGGCGGGCTCGGTCTCGTCCAGCGCCTGCTGCGCCTTCTCGCCCTCCGTCGAGACGACGAAGGAGCGCTCGTCGGCGTACTCGGCGACCGCTTCGAGCGCCTCGCGGGTCCCGATCTGACGGAGCGCCCAGCCGGCGGCCGCGCGGACGTCGTCGGACGGGTGCGCTTCGAGCGCGTCGGCGAGCGGCTTGACGGCGCGGGTGTCGCCGATCAGGCCCAGCGCGCGGGCGGCGTGGGGGCGGACGAGGTCGTCGGTGTCGCCGTCGGGGTCGAGCTGGTCCGCGAGCGGCTGGACGGCCTCCGGCGCGCCGATCTCGCCGAGCGCCTTGAAGACGGCCTTCTGGAGCTGCGGGTTCGAGTCCTCGGGGACGTACTCGACGAGGGTGTCGGTCGCCTCCTCGGCAGCCATCTTCCCGAGGATCCGGATCGCGGGCCGGTCGCGCTTCTCGGCGCGGCCGAGGATCTCCTCGACGGACGCCTCGGTCTTACCGCGCTTGCCCATCCGCTCGAACGCCTCCAAGCAGTGGCGCTCCATGAACTCGGACTGCAGCGAGTCGAGCGCGAGCAGGATCATGTCGACGTTCCCCTGCGCCTCGTGTTCCTTCAGCGCGGCCCACTCGACCGGGAAGTCCTTGTAGTGGCCGAGCACGTCGTAGTACCCCTGCGCGCGGAGCTGCTCGTGGGTCTCGAGGTCGTCCCACTCCTCGGCGTCGTCGAGGGCGGCCTCCAGGTCGTCCGTCGCCGCCAGCAGCGCGGCGATCACGTCCGCGTCCTCGTCGGCGTCGAAGCCGGCCTCGGCGACCGCCGCGGCGACGGCGTCGAGCGCCGCGGTGAGCTGGTCGACGGGGGTCGGCTGCGCGGCGGCGGTCTCCTCGCCGTCCGCGGCCTCGTCGAGCAGCGCCTCGGGGTCCTCGTCGGCCTCGTCGATCGCGTCGGCGGCCGCGTCGTCGATCGCGTCGGCGGCCTCGTCGACGAACGACGCGACGGCGGCCGCGACGTCGTCGTGCCCGTCTTCGGTCCACTCGGTCTCTTCGACCCGCCCGGCGGCGGTCTCGATCGCGTCGACGACGTCGTCGCCGTACGGGCCGCGGGCCTCCTCGACGCCCTCCCGGAGCTCCGCCACGCGGTCCTCGAGGTCGCCGCGGGGGTCGTCGGCGTCCTCGTCGTCCTCGTCCGGCTCGGGGAGGTCGGCCTCCGCGATGCCGGTCTCGGCGTCGTCCAAGAGCGCCTCGACGTCGTCGAGGTCGGCCTCCGTCTCGGCGGCCTCGAGCCGGTCGGCGATCTCGTCGAGGTACTCGTTCAGGGACTCCTCGGTCGCGTCATCGGGGAGCGTCGGGGCGGTCGTCTCCGCCGACTCGCCGGCGTCCCCGCCGTCGTCCGCGGCGTCGGCCTCCTCGGAGGCGTCCGCCGGGTCGTCGTCGCCGTTGCTCATATACCACGAACTCCGTGTGTAGTCCATTAAGAGGTTTCCCTTCGCGGCGCGCGGCGACGTTCGCGAACGGTCGAAGCGGGCCGGCATCGGCACGGACGACGGGGAGGACGCCGGCGACGGACGCGGAGGACGCCGGCGACGGACGCGGAGGACGCCGGCGACGGACGCGGAGGACGCCGGCGAGCCGTCCCGCGCGACGAGGGTTTCGTCACCAATATATTTTTAATTTGCCGACACTAGGACGTAACAATTCGATGCTGGACGTCGACCGCGAGGCGATCACCGACGGGCCGGTCGGGCGGGTGCTGCTGGTCCTCGCCGCGCCGCTCGTCGCGCAGAACGTCGTGTACGTCGTCAACGCGCTGGTGGACACGTTCTGGCTCGGCCGGGTCGGCGAGGACGCGGTCGCCGCGGTCGGCCTCAGCCTGCCGGTCCAGTCGCTGCTCGGCGCGACGGCCGTGGTCGGCGCGGTCGGCACCCAGGTCCTCGTCGCGCAGCGCACCGGCGACGAGGACGAGGCGGGCGCTCGGCGCGTCGCGGTCAACGGCGCGCTCGTCGCGCTCGCGGTCAGCGCTGCGGTCGCCGTCCCGGTGGTCGTCTACGCCGAGGAGGTGGTAGCGCTGCTCGGGGCGGACCCGGCGCTCGCCGGAACGACGGCGACGTACCTCGCGATCGTGGTCGCCGTCCTCCCGGTCGGCGCGGTCGGCGACACCGTCGAGAACTGCTTCACGGCGTACGGCGACACGCGCGCGGTGTTCCACGTGAGCCTCGTGGGCGTCCTGGTCAACCTCGTCGCCGCGCCGGTGCTCATCTTCGGAGTCGGTCCGGCCCCGCGGCTCGGCGTCGCCGGCGCCGCGCTCGGCACCGCGCTCGCGGGCGTCGCCGGCCTCCTGTGGATCCTCGGGTACGCCGCGGGGATCGGCCGCGACACCTTCCGGCTCACCCGCGACGCGTTCGCGTTCGACCTAGCGACCGCCCGCGAGGTCGTCTCCGTCGGCCTCCCGCTCGGCGGCCAGCGCGGCGTGAGCGAGCTCGTCCGGGTCCTCGTCGTCGGCCTCGTCGCGGTCGCCGGCGGCGCGGCGGGCGTCGCCGCGTACACGATCGGCGCGCGGGTCGCGACGCTGGCGATCGTCCCGGCGCTCGGGATGCAGCAGGCCGCTCAGTCGATGATCGGGCAGAACCTGGGCGCGGACGCCCCGGAGCGCGCCCGCCGCACGACGACCGTCGGCACCGGGATGGTCGTCGCCGGGTTCCTCGCGCTCGGCGCGGTCCAGTTCCTGTTCGCCGGCGATATCGCGGGCCTCATCGCGCCCGACCTCACCCCGACGGGCCGGGACCTCGCGGTGACGTACCTCCGGATCCTCGGCACCTCCTACTGGGCGCTCGGCGGCACCTACACCCTGATCGCCGGGTTCAACGGCGCCTCCCGCACGCGGACTTCCTTCGTCGCCGACCTGATCAAGTACTGGGCGATCCGGTTCCCGATCGCGGTCGCGGCCGTGCCCGTCGCGACGACGTTCGGCGCGTTCGGCGTCACCGTGGCGCCCGGGCTGGGCTGGGGGGTCGAGGCCGTCTTCTGGGCGGTCGCGGCCTCGAACGTCGTCGGCTTCCTCGGCCTCGGCGCGTACTTCCTGTACACGGCGCGGCGCGGCATGTTCGCGAACGCCGCCGAGCGCGCGAGCGGCGGGGACGCGGAGGCCGCGGACGCCGCCGACGACTGAGCGCGGGCGAGTCGAGTCAGACCGCCGACAGCAGCTCCGCGCTCTCGACGACGGTCGCGAACTCGCCGCGCAGGTGGGCGAGCGCGACGCGGTGGGAGGTCTCCGGGTCGATCCGCTCGCCGTCGGGTGCCTCGCGGGCGTGCGTCGCGGTCGCGTCGGTGACGACGCGCACGTCGTAGCCGCGGTTCTCGGCCTCGCGCGTCGTCGTCGAGACGCAGTGGTCGGTGGTCAGCCCGCAGACGACGAGCGAGTCGTGACCTCCTCCCCGGAGCCACTCGTCGAGCCCGGAGTCGAGGAACGCGCCGTTGACCGACTTCTCGAACGTCGGCTCGCCTTCGACGGGCGCGGTTTCCGGTTTCCACGCGAAGCCGGGGGCGTCCGGACGCAGCGGCGAGTCAGGCTCCGTCGAGGCGTGCCGCACGTGCGCGACGGGGCGGTCCGTCGCGCGCCAGCGGTCGAGGAGCGCGGCCGCGACCGCCTCGGCGTCGGGGTTGTTGCGCTCGCCCCAGCCCGGCTCGTCGAAGCCGGTCTGGAAGTCGACGAGGAGGAGGACGGCGTCGTCGGGGACGGTCGCGGCGCGCGCCGCGTCGTCGGCCCCCGGGTCGTCAGTCATCGCCGAGCCCCGCGGTGACGGAGGCGTCGTGATCGCTCGCGTCGGCGTCGCCCGCGAACCGCCGCCACGCGCCGCGTTCGAGCAGTGACGCGGGCGCCTTCGGGTGCTCGCGGGTCGGCGACAGGGGGCAGGCGTCGGGGCTCGCGTCGTCGTCCTCGCGGAAGAGGTACTGTCTCCACTCCCGGTCGCCCTCGGCGCCCCAGTCCCCGAGGTCGGCGTGGGGGCAGACCCCGTCGTAGTCGCCCATCCGGCCGCGGATCGCCTCGCGGGCGCGCTCGCCGGCCTCGGTGTCGGCCGTGATCCCCTCGAAAACGGCGCGCGGCTGGAAGGTGACCTCCAACCCGACGGGCGAGTACCGGCTCTTCCGCTCGTCGTAGAAGGGCGCGCGCGAGGTCGGGAACAGCGCCTCGCCCCCGAAGCAGAACTCCCAGCGCGGGGTGTCCGGGTCGGTCGGGATGTCGTCGGGCCACGGCGCCGGGTCGTGGACGTGGAGGAACTCCAGCACGTTCCAGAGCCGCTCGTGGTAGTGCGCCTCGCCGCGGTCGCCCGCCGGCGGCTTGAAAAAGACAGCGAGGGGCGCGCGGTCGGCGTGGTCCGGGTACGCGTCGAGGTATTCGAGGAGGACGTCGCGCAGCCGCAGCAGCGCGGCCGGGTCCGTGGTCGACTCGCAGGCGGCGTACAGGAGGTCCCCCTCGCGCTCGGCCTCGATGCCGAAGTAGCAGGGGAACGGCGACCCGTCGCGCTCGCCGAGCATCGACTCCCGGAAGGTGCGGTAGTGCTCGCGGAGCCACGGCGGCGCGTCGTCGAGCCGACCGCGGAGCGTCCCCTGGTCCAGCAGCACGCCCTCGGTACCGGGCTCGTTCATACGCGTTGTCGGGGACAGACCGGCTTTTGGCTTTCGCCGGATTCGGCGCGGCGGGAACGGTTCGGCGGCGCTATGTTCACCCGACCGGTGCGGTGGCGCGCGCCTCCGAGTGGCCGCCGAAGGCGGCCGCGAGGAGCCCGTGCGAGGGAGTCGCTGGTGGCTGGCGCCGCCAGCGACGAGGCTGGGGAGGTGAGAGGTGCCGTGCGGTCGCGGTCGGGTGGGACTCAAAGGGGCAGTCGCGAGGGCAGCGCAGGCGAAGTAAGCACCGCAGGGAGGGAGCGAACGGAGTGAGCGACCGAGTGAGGAGCACAGCGAGCGTGCGCTGCTCTCGCGGCTGGGGCTTTGGAGGTCTTCGTCGTCGATCCGTGATCAATCGCTTATAAATAAGCGACTGGGGCTTTGGAGGTCCTCACCACCGATCCGCCGACGAGGAGACACGAGCCGTGGGGGAATAACGCCCCGACGCAGCTGCGTTCAATCACTTACCACCGCGAACCGCGAGGCGTCGCTCTCCTCGCTCGGCGCGGTCACGAGCGACACGCCCACCGTGAGCGCGCCGGACAGGACCATCAGCCCGAGCGCCACGTCCCAGCCGCCGGCGACGGTACGGGGCAGCGTCGGGACGGCGCCGACGACCGCGGAAAGCACCACCGCGAGGTAGATCGCCTGCGGGACCGCGACGCCGACGATCATTCCGGTGCGCGTCGTCCGGGGCCAGTAGAGCGCGCAGATCACGGGGAGCGCGAGCAGTGCGAATCCGGAGAATGCGGTGTCGCCGACCTCGATCAGCGTCCCGGGGCGGAACAGGCTCGCGACAAACGCCAGCGCCGCGAACGCCGCCACGCCGATCCGCGCGATCCACGCCTCGCGGCGCTCGGAGGCGTCCGCGTCGATCAGCGGGCGGTAGAGGTCCCGGGTGAAGTACGACGACCCCGAGAGCAGCATCGAGTCCGACGAGGACATCATCGCGGCCATCGCGCCGGCGACGACGACCGCGGCGAGCCACGTCGGCGCGTACTCGTTCAACACGACCGGGAGCACGTTCGCGTTCTCCGGGACGGTCACCGGGGTGCCCGCCGCCCACGCGCCGAGCATGAACGCGGGGACGAAGAGGAGCAGCACCAGCACGGGCCATAACGCGAACGACCGCTTCAGCGTCGTCGCCGACTTCGCGACGAAGAACCGCTGGTTGATCTGCGGGAACATCGTCACCCCGAACGCGATGGTGATCGCCGTGGAGACGATGAACCCGACCGAGTAGGTCCCGCCGCCGAAGGACCCGAACTCGGGCCGGGCCGCCAGCATCCCCTCGGTCGCGGCGCCGACGCCGCCGAGCGACGAGACGACCCACGCGGCCGCGAGCCAGACGACGGAGAGCATGAACAGCCCCTGGAGCGTGTCGGTCCACGCCACGCCGCGGAGCCCCGCGACGGCGACGTAGAGGATCATGAACGCCGTGATGAGCGCCGCGCCGCCCCAGTATGGGACCGCGCCGTCCGTGAGCCCGACGAGCGCCTCGCCGGCGCCCATCTGCTGGAGCATCACGTACGGGAACAGCCACAGGAGGCTCACGGCGGCGACCAGCGCGCGCAGCCCGGTCGAGCCGAACCGGTCGCCGAGCATCTCGCCGAGCGTCACGTAACCGTTGCGGGCGCCGATCAGCCACTGCTTGTAGCCGATCACGTACCACAGCACCGCGAACAGCACCCCGTCCAGCGTCCCCATCACGATCAGCCACTCGGGGCCCGCCGCGTACGCGAGGTTCGGACCGCCGAAGAAGGTGAACGCGGAGAGCAGGGTGGCGAACGTCGTGAACAGCAGGACGAGCGTCCCGATCGACCGGCTCGCGAGGTAGTAGTCCTCGGCGGTCGTCTCCGAGACGCGGTACGCGACCAGCCCGAGCGCGAGCGCGACGACGAGGTACCCGACGACGACGCCGAGCGTCACCGGCGGTCACCCCCAGTTGGGTCTACCGGGTCGCCGCTAGTCGCGGCGTCGACGCCCGCAGCATCGTCGCCCGGTCGCTGCCCCATCCCGCGCTCCCACGCGCCGCTCCGGACGAACAGCGCGAACAGGACTGCGCACAGCCCGAGCCACGCCACGTGCCACCAGATCCACACCGGCAGCCCCGCGACGACGCGGTCGACCCCCCACAGTGGCCACGGCACCGCGAACGCGACGAGGATTGCGAACGTCGGTATCCACACGAGATCGCTGCGTGAACGCGTCATGTGGGATAATGGTACGTCTATGTGTACTAAGAGTTGTCGAATAGATTCGAAAATGCGTGTTGAAGAGAAATTTTCTTCAATAATCCCCGGCGGAGGAGCGTGGCGATAGCTATTTTCCGCGAGGAGCGCAACCATACACGGACGGGCGCTACCGCCCGACATCACCATTCACCACTCATGAAAGACACAGAAAAATACCTGATACACGCCACCATCGCGGCCGACGGCGTCGTCGAGCGGAGCGACGTCGTCGGGGCGGTGTTCGGCCAGACGGAGGGGTTGCTCGGCGACGAGCTGGACCTCCGCGACCTCCAGGAGTCCTCGCGCGTCGGCCGGATCGACGTCTCCGTCGAGTCCGAGAACGGCCAGTCGTTCGGGGAGGTCACCGTCGCGTCGAGCCTGGACAAAGTAGAGACCGCCATTCTGGCGGCCGCGCTGGAGACGATCGATCGCATCGGTCCCTGTCACGCCTCGGTCGAGGTGACGAGCATCGAGGACGTGCGGGCGGCCAAGCGCCGCGAGGTCGTCGAGCGCGCCAAGGAGCTCATCGCCGGCGGCTTCGAGGAGACGAGCCTCGCGAGCAGCGACGTGTTAGACGAGGTGCGCGACGCCGCGCGCGTCGAGGGCATCGTCGACTACGAGGGGCTCCCGGCGGGCCCCCGCGTCGGCGACTCCGACGCCGTCATCGTCGTCGAGGGGCGCGCGGACGTGCTCACGCTGCTCGACTGCGGGATCAAGAACGCCGTCGCGGTCGAGGGGACGAACGTCCCGGAGTCGGTTGCCGACCTGACCGCCGACCGGACCGTCACCGCGTTCCTCGACGGCGACCGCGGCGGCGAGCTCATCCTCCGCGAGCTCGCCCAGGTGGGCGAGGTCGACTACGTCGCGTTCGCGCCGCCCGGCGAGTCCGTCGAGGACCTCGACCGGGACGCCGTCTTCGAGGCGCTCCGCGGGAAGGTGCCGTACGCCAGCCTCGCGGACGCCGCCGACCTCCGAGCCGCAGCGAGCGACGAGGAGATCGCCGACGGCGACGACCCCGGGTCGGTCGCCCGCGTCGGCGACGGCGGGGCGGTCCCGGACGACTCCTCGGACGACGACTCGGCCGGACCGTCGACCCGGTCGGCCGCCTCGCCCGATATCGAGCCGGAGACCGAATCGGACGAGTCCGAACCGTCAGAGTCCGAAGGGTCCGAAGCGCGCGACGCGGCGACCGAGACCGGCGATCCGCCCCCGGCCGACGGAACGAGCGAAGCGCCGGAGCCGGAGTCGACGCCGACCGACGAGGACGAGCTCGACTCGACGCCCGACACCGACGCGGCCTCAACCGTCGAACCCGACACGGACGCCGATCTGGAATCAGAATCCGACGAGTGCGCCGAAGCCGACCGCGACGAAGCCGCCGGGACAGAGCGCGACGGCGAGTCCGACGAACCGGGATCGATGGCGGCGCATGTCGACGAGGTCGTCGACGGGGAGACCGGCCGTGCGCGGCTCCTCGACGACGGATTCGAGGTTCTCAGCGAGGTCGACGCCGCGGAGGCGTTCGACGCGGTCGAGGGCACAGAGCCCGCGCCGCACGCCGTCGTCGTCGACGGCACCGTCGACCAGCGGCTGCTCGACGTGGCCGCCCAGCGCGGGGTCGGCGACCTGGTCGGCCGCGACCTCGGCGAGTTCGTGAAGCGCCCGGTCGGGACGCGCGTCCTCGCCGCGGACGACGTCTGGGCCGGGAATTAAGGCGAGGCCGTCGTCGGTCATATATAAATAGCGACTCGCGAAGCCGGACAGAGAATCCCCGAGTTCCCCACTCAGTCGTTTATAAATCGCTCTTGGTAGGGCGATTGTTTTCAAAGCCCCAGTCGCGAGGCGGGCGCACACTCGCTGTGGTCCTCACTCGGTCGCTCGCGCGCCACCGCGGTTCTATTTATAAATACGCTCGTCCCGTCGGCTCACACCAGCCCGACCGCGCCGAGCACCGCGAACAGCGCGTCGCCGAACGTCAGGGAGACGACGAGGCCGACCGCCATCGGGACGACGAACGGCATCCCGGGCGAGACCAGCACGCGGTCCGCGCGGGCGACGACGTCGAGGCCGTCGCGGAGCGTCGCCGCGTCGGTGCCGTAGGCCCCGTGATCGATGTCGTCGAGGAAGCGCTCGGCCGCCCACGGATCGCCGAGGTCGCGGTCGCCGGCGGCGCCTTCCGCCGCCTCCGCGTCGCTCGTCGAGTCGGCTTCCGCGTCGACCGCGCGTCCCCCGTCGGTCCGCGGCCCGACGTGAGTGCCGCCGTCGGTCGGGTTGAACGTCTCGCCGACCGAATCGGGGTCGCGGCAGTCGTCGGGAATCGCCCGCAGCTCCGCGAGCGTGAGTCCCCGCCAGCGGAGGTACATCCGGAGCGCGTCCAGGTCGAGACCGCTCCGAGTCGGGCCGTCCGGGTCCTCGAACAGCCGCCCGTGACGGTCGGGCAGCGAGTCGGTCGCGACCGGGCGCGCGAAGAACATGCTCCGCGAGGCCTCGCCGTGGACGAGGTTGAGCGCGGCGAGTCCGACCGGGTACGCGAGGCCCAACAGCACCGTGTTCGTGAGGATCGTCAGCGAGAACACGCCGACGTCGGTGTCGACGAGCGGGAGGACGCCCCCGCCGATCTCGTAGGCCGGGAACGTCGGGAAGAGCACCGCGAGCGCGATCATCGCCTTGGCGTCGGCGCCGCCGAACGCGCCGAGGTACCAGAAGGCGTAGCCGAGCGGCGCGACGAACAGCAGGCTGATCGCGGCCCGCACGAGGAACACTCGCCCGTCGAACCCCGCGAACGGCCACAGCGAGACGGCCTCCCAGACCAGAAGCAGCCCGCCGAACAGGTACAGCGGCGGCCACAGCCGGTTCGGGAGGCGCCGGGTCCGGACGTCCCGGATCGCCGCCCACGCGAAGACCGGGACGACGAGCAGTCGGAGGAGGTCCGGCAGCGTCGCGAACATGTCCCCACGGGCGAGACGGGACCAATTAGGCGTTCGGGTTCGGCTATCGCGAGCGATAGCGTGGGGTCGCGAAGCGGCGGCGTTCCGTCCGCCGGTCGGCCGGCGCGCCGCTCTCCGATCCGCCGGGCCTCAGGCGCGCCGCTCTCCGATCCGCCGGGCATTTGTGAGTCGCCCGCCGACCGGGTCGCAATGCGCCGCCGCCTCGGGACGAGCGTCTACGCCGGCCTGCTGTTCACCGTTCTCGGTCTGGTGGCGTGGGCGACCGGCCAGCCGTTCGTCTTCCCGAGCCTCGGCCCGTCGGCGTTCGTGCTCGCGTTCGACCGCCGGAGCGAGCGCGAGCGCGCCGTCCGCGTGGTCGGGAGCCACCTGATCGGCGGCGTCACCGGGCTCGCGGCGTGGACGGTCATCGCGGACGGCGCCGCGCTCACGGCGACGCCGCCCGCCTTCTCCCCCGCGGGGTTCCGGCTGACCGCGAGCGCGGTCCTCTCGCTCGTGGCGACCAGCTGGGCGATGATCGCGACCGACTGGGTCCACCCGCCGGCGTGCGCGACGACGCTCATCGTCTCGCTCGGCCTGCTCTCGACGCCCGCCGAGGTGGCGATCATCGTCGCGAGCGTGACCGTCCTCGTCGCCTTCCACGCCGCCGTGATCCTCGCGTTCAAGCGCCTCGTCGGGGACGCGCACCCGCTGTACGGGCGGGACAAAGGGGGAGGCGGCGGCGGTCCGAGCTAACCGTCCGGCCGGTCCGGCCGCCGCTCGAAGACGTCGAGTATCGGCTCGGGGTCGGCGACCCCCGGAATCCGGTACTCGTCGTCGCGGAGCTCGATGGCGACGGTCTCCGTGTCCAGTCGGCGGTCGAGTCCGCTTCGCTCCACCCGGAGGTCGGTCTCGTCCCACGGCTCGACGCGCCACAGCGTCGCCCCGGACAGGCGGTCGCGGGCGACGAGGGCGTCGTCGCCGGCGCGGTACTCGACGAGTCCGTGCCGGAGCTCGTGGTCGATCGCGGCGGGCACGAGCGGGAGCGCGACCGCGGCCGCGGCGAGGGCGGCGGCGGCGCCCCACTTCCCGCCGATCGCGAACAGCGCGGCGCCGAGCGCGGGGAGCGCGGCGAGGTACCACAGCCCCGGGTGGCCGAGCGGGGTCGTCAGCGCTCCCGCGATCCGCGCGCGAGGGGGCTGGCGGACCGTCTCGACCGGCGCTGCGAGCGAGCCGTCGACGGGCTCCGCCGCGGGCGGGTCGTAGGAGAAGCCCAGGTCGAGCGCCTGCGACTCGTCGAAGGCCGCCAGTCGGTCGCCGTACAGCCCCCCGAGGTCGAACGCGGCCTTCACCGCGACGATCCCGAGCAGGAGGGGGAGTCCGATCGCGGAGGGGTCGAGCGCCGAGATCGGCGTGTCGCCTTCGAGCGTCGCCACGGCGACGACGGTGACGGTGAACAGCGCGCCGAGGAATACCGCCGCACCGCGGGCGAACACGCCCGTGAGCGCGGTCTGCGCGCTGTGGTCGCGGTACTCGCCGCGGCCGAAGTACTCGACGAGCGTCGTCGCCCCCTCACCGACGAAGAGTGCGAGCGTCGCGAGCGCGACCGTGTCGACGACGGTCGGGACCGTCCCCTCCTCGACGACGACGCCGACCGTGAGCGTGCCGACGACCCCCCAGACGACCGCGAGGATCGGCGCGGCGATCGGGAGGACGAGCAGCGAGGAGAACCGGACCTGAAGGTCGGTCCGCGGGATCGACAGCCCGAGCCGCCGCTGCGCGAGCGGGCCGGAGAGCAGGACCTCGCGCTCGATCTCGGAGGGGCGCCCGGCGAACAGCGCGCGGACGACGGCCCAGAGGGACGCGATCCCGAGCTCGAACCAGTACAGCGTCATCAGCGCGGCCGCGTTCCAGCCGAGCGCGACGACGCCGACGAGCGGGAGCAGGTTGGCGACCGCGACCGAGAGCGCGCGCGGCCGGCGGCCGCGACCGAGCGCGCGCAGGCGGTCGGGCAGGGGGAGGGCGGGCATCCGTCGGTCGTTTCGGGTCGTCTCACATAAGCGGCCGGGAGCATTCGGCTCGCCCTCGTCGCGGTCGCCTACCGCGACGGGCCGGCGTCGCGGTGGAGGTACAGGTACGCGAGCACCGGAACGATAGTGAAGAGGAGCGTCGAGAGCGCCCAGAGGGCCGCGTAGCGGCTCCCGCGCGCCCTCGCGTCGCGGTAGATCCAGACCGCGGCGGCGACGACCACGCCGTAGATGACGAGCGTGAGCGGGAGCGACCACGGGAGGGCGACGCCGAAGAGCGTCATCGCCCACCGGAGAGGTCCGCGCACAGCACGAAGTCGGGCTCGGCTGCGACCGCGACGCGGTTCGCGGCGGCGTCGCTCACGTGCTCGACCGTCTCCGGGATCAGCACGCGGGCGCCGTCGGCGTCGGCCGCGGCGGCGTCGGCGGCGACCGCGTCGAACAGCGTGCCCGCCGCGTCGACATCGCGCCACGCGGCGGTCCCGTACGTCGCGGTCCGCGTCGTCTCGCCGTCGACCTCGCGCTCCGTCACGCGGGTCCGGACCGCGAACCCGGAGAGTGCGTCGGCGTCGGCGACCGCGAGCAGCCGGTCCTCGGCGGCCGCGGTCGCGAGCCGCTCGCGGGTGAGCTGCGAGCAGGCCCACGACTCGCCGGGGTCGAGCGCGAGCCCGCGCAGGCGGCCGCGGGCGTCGCTGTCGCTCCAGAACGCCCACGCCGCGTCAGGGTCGGGATCGTCGAGGGGGACGACCGCGTCGCCGTCGGCGGGGGCGGCGTCCGCGGTCGCGGCGGCGAGCGCGTCCGGGTCGGGCTCCGGCTCCGCGAACCGGAACTCCGTCTCGGGCTCGAAGCCGACCGCGCGCGACTGGCCGAGCCCCATGACGTTCCACGAGAACACCATGTTGCGGCAGACGGTCGCGCCGCGCTCGCGCGCCCAGTCGAGCGCGGCCTCCGAGAGCGCGGTGCCGACGCCGTGGCCGCGCGCCGCGGGGTCGACGCGGATCCCCTGTCCCCACGCCTCCCACTCGGAGAGGAGCACGGACTGGATACAGCCGACGACCGCCTCGGGGGCGCCCGCGTCGGCGGCGCCGTCGCCCTCGCCCTCGACGTGGGTGTCGCCCGGTTCTCGGCCGTCGAGGTCGCCGGCCTCGGCGGCTTCCGGCGGGAGCGTCGCGACGAACGTGCCGCGGTCGGGGTCGTCGGAGTCGGCCCAGTCGGGGAACACCCGCGGGATGTAGTCGTCGTGGCGCTCGCCCCAGGTGTCGCGCGTGAACGCCGCGACCGCGTCGGCGTCCGCTGTGCGCGCCTCGCGGACGACGGGGGCGGGCGCCGAGTCGGAGTCGGACGCCGGCTCCCCCTCCGGTCCCGTCATCGCCAGGGCCGCGACTCCTCGGTCAGTTCGCCGGCGAGGTCGCGGCCCATCGCCTCGGCGGGGTCAGAGCGGTTCGCGAGCGCCCACATCAGCTTCACCTTCGCGGTGCCGGGGAGGGTGTCGCCGGCCTCGACGACGCCCGCGTCGAGCAGGTCGCGGCCGGTGTCGTACACGCGGTCGCAGACTCGCCCGGCGAGACACTGGCTCGTCATCGCGACGACGGTCCCGCCCTCAACGAGCTCCTCGATCCGCGGGATGAGGTCGGTGTGGACGTGGCCGAGCCCGGTGCCCTCGATCACGACGCCGTCCTTGTCGTCTAAGTACGCCCACGCCGCCGGGTCCATCCCGGGCGTGAACTTGACGAGCTCGACGTTGGGAGCGAGGTCGGGCGCGAGGTCGACCGATTGCGCCGCGCTCCCGCGCGGGAGCGGCTCGCGGCGCCACTCGATCGCGGCGTCGGCCGCGTCGCCCTCGGCGCCGGCCTCGGCGGCGGCCTCGTAGTCGATCAGGCCGAGGGGCGCGGCGCCGACGGTCTCGAAGGCGTCCCGGCGGGAGGTGTGGTTCTTGCGGACGCGCGTGCCGCGGTGGAGCGCGCAGGCGTCGTCGGAGGGGCTCGCGTGCATACACACCAGCGTCTCGGCGTGGTCGGCCTTCGCGGCCTCGACGGCGCACACCGCGTTCATCACGTTGTCGGAGGAGGGGCGGTCGGCGGAGCGCTGGCTCCCCGTGAACACGACCGGCACGGGCGCGTCGAGCATGAACGAGAGCGCGGAGGCGGAGTACTGCATCGTGTCGGTGCCGTGCATCACGACGACGCCGTCGGCACCCGCCTCGATCTCCTCGGCGACCGCGTCGGCGAGGTCGCGCCAGATGGACGGCTCCATGTTCTCCGAGAGGATGTTCGCGACGACGCGGCCGCGGTAGTTCGCGCGGCCGGCGAGCTCGGGGACGGCGCGGAGGACGTCCTCGGCGTCGAACTGGGCCGTGACGGCGCCGGTCCGGTAGTCGACGGTGGAGGCGATCGTCCCGCCGGTCGAGATGAGCGAGACGGTCGGCAGGTCCTCGTCGAAGGTGATCTCCGAGGCGGCGTCGCCGCCGCCGTCGTCGGCCGCGGGGTCGACCTCGCGGACGCCGGACTCCAGCACCTCGACGTCGGCTTCATCGCGGTCGATACCGACGTTGTAGCCGCCGTCGAGCTTGACGACGAGGTGGTCGCGCGTCGTGGAGGGGAGCAGTACGCCCTCGTTGGTGACGCCCCCGCGCTCGACGCGGACGCGATCTCCCGGTTGCATACGACCGGGTTCCCCCGGGGCGGACTTGAATCCAACCGTTCGCGGCGGCGCGTCGACGGCCGGAAAACGAGCAGAACGGAGCGAGAAAGAACGGAACGGGCGGGGCTATCGACCGGGTGCGGGATCGGCGGGCGGCCGGGTCAGTGCTCGATGTACTCGGCTTCCCAGTCGGTCCGGGCCTCGATCTCGCGGCGCCCGCGGCGGGTCAGCGTGTAGTAGTTCGTGCGGCGGTCGCGCTGGCCCTTCTCGACGAGCCCCTTCTCGACGAGCGTGTCGAGGTTCGGGTAGAGGCGGCCGTGGTGGATCTCCTTCTCGTAGTACTCTTCGAGCTCCTCCTTGATGGCCAGCCCGTGCGGCTCGTCGAGCCCCGCGATCACGTAGAGCAGGTCTCGCTGAAAACCTGTGAGGTCGTACATACAACTGCTAATACATACCTGTCGAGAATAAATAAATATACCGTTATATCAGTCCACGTACGACCACGCACCGGGCCCTACATCCCCGTAACAGACGCCTCCGTTCTGTCAGTTCCGTAACTCGCACGCGAAGCGAAATTATACTCCCCGCGGTCGGACATCGTTTTCGGTGTCTGATACGTATGCGGACGCGAGGACGGCGACCCGTCGGTCGGGATCGCGGGAATCGAGATCGCGGGAAGCGCGTTCGCTCGGGGGCGACACGAGAAGCTGAGCGCTGCGCGGTCGAGTGTCGGAAGAAGGCACGCCCGACGCGGAAAAAAGCCGCGTCGGGCCTGCCGATTGGTCCCCGCTGACGCTTCGGCCCTCCAGACGAAGCGTCACCCGATCGTACAGCGTAGGGAGTGATAAACGTGTCGTACGTCGCTCACATATGTTCCTCTTCTAACACCCACCCGAGCGCGCGCTTGTAGTGCGTGAACAGCTCCTCGACGCCGCGGTGGCTCATCTCCTCGTCGTCCAGCTGTTCGCGGAGGAACTCGTACTGCTCTCTGACCTCCTCTTCGGAGCGCATGCGAAGGGGTACGGAGCCGTCTCGGATAGTGTTGTGGCCGAGACGTGGTGGTCGCCGTCGAATCGGCGATGTTCATTTATAAATAGGCGACGGCAAATTGACGGTGACCATCCCCCGGAGCCCCAACCGCTCGGCTGTGCGGCGATACTTCCTATAAATTACCGACCGACACGCACACCACCGAAGCCCCAGCCGGGAGGCGGGCGCACGCTCGCCGCGCTCCTCGCTCGTTCGCTCCGCTCACTCGCTGTGGTGCTCGCGTCGCCTGCGCCCGCCTCCCGGCTGCCCCTTCGAGTCCCATCCCCCACCGCACCGCACAGCACCTCACACCTCCCCAGCCTCGTCGGGCGCGTCCTTCGGGCTCCCTTCGGTCGCCCTCGGAGCGCCCGACTCCCTCGCGCGTGCGACTCGCGGCCTCCGCTTCGCTCCGGCCGCTCGCAGGCACGCGCCACCGCCCTGATTATTTAAAAAGCGAGTGGCGTCGCGGTCGCGGGCGAACGGTAACGTTGATACGTCGACCGCGGGTACGAGAGGAGACGATGGACGAGCGGACCCGCGAGTACCTCCGGGGGCGGTTCGGCGACTACTACCGGTCGGTCTCGCTGTCGCTCCCGCCCGACGCGAACCTCCGCGAGTGGGGCCACATCCCGTGGACCCCCGGGTCGGGGACGACGATGGTCCGCCACCAGTCGCTGTTCGACCTCGGCGACGTCGACACGTTCTTCGCGGACAACGCCCCCCGCCACGCCTACTTCTCGGCCGCGCGCTACGACGATCCGGGCGCGGCGACGATGGGGCAGAAGGGGTGGCGGAACGCCGACCTCGTCTTCGACCTGGACGCCGACCACCTCCCCGGCGTCGACCCCGAGACCACCTCGTACCCGGAGATGCTGGCGGCGTGTAAAGAGGCCCTCCTGCGGCTGTTGGACTTTATCGACGACGACTTCGCGTTCGAGGACGTGACGGTCGTCTTCTCCGGCGGCCGCGGCTACCACGTCCACGTCCGCGACGAGAGCGTGCGGGAGCTGGACAGCGAGGCGCGCCGCGAGATCGTCGACTACGTGCGTGCGATCGACCTCGACACCGACAACCTGATCCGCACCGTCTCCGACCGGGGGACGACGAAGCGCGTCCTCCGGACGGAGGGCGGGTGGGGCGCGCGCGTCCACGAGGAACTGGTGAACTACGCCGACAACCTCCGCGAGATGGACGAGGACGACGCGAGAGAGGAGCTGATGGAGTTGGACGGCATCGGCGAGGGGCGCGCGGAGACGATCCTCGGCGCGTTCGACCGGAACCCGACCGCGGTCCGCGAGGGCAACGTGGAGGCCGGCGGCCCGGGCGTGCGACGGCTCGTCTCCGCGCTCGCCTCGCGCGTCGCCGCCGCCGACGCCGCGCCGATCGACGAGCCGGTGACCACCGACACCCGGCGGCTCATCCGGCTGCCGGGGACGCTCCACGGCGGCTCCGCCCTGGTCGTCACGCCGCTCGACCGCGACGAGCTCGCCGACTTCGACCCCCTTCGCGACGCGGTCCCCGACCGGTTCGTCGGCCGCGAGATCCGGATCGAGACGGACGCGGATCGGACGGTAGAATTAAACGGCGAGCGCGTCAGAGTTGAATCCGGTACGAACGCCGTGCCCGAGTACGCGGGAGCCTTCCTGATGGCCCGCGGCGAGGCGCGGAAAGCCCCCGAACGATGACCGAATATAGATGAACCTCGACGAACTCCGGTCCGCGCAGGCGAAGGAGCGCCGGAAGGACAGCCTCCAGCACCTGCGGGACTCGTTTTACGACGACGTGGGCGCGTACGTCGCGGACCTGCGGGCCGCGCGCGACCGCCGTGCCGAGCAGGTCGAGAACCCGTTCGCGGACGACGACGTCCGCCGGCTCTCCGACGAGGTGGAGACCGCCGAGGAGGTCGCCGAGGCGCTGTACGAGCGCCGAGTGGGCAAAGTCGTCAAGCTCGCCTCCTTCGCCGCCGCCGACATGTCCGTCGACGAGGAGGGGATGACGACGGAGGAGCGCCGGCTGTTCGACGACCTCGTCGAGCGCATCACCGCGAACAAGTCCGAGGTCCTCGACGTGCTCGCGGGCGAGTCGCCGGTCCCGGACGATTCCCAGACCACCGACGAGATCGCCGACGAGACCGCTGCCGCACCCGACGCCGCGGGGTCGCGCGACCCGACGCCGAGCGACCCGACATCCGAAACCGATGCGTCCCCGACGGGCGCGGAGCCGACGGATCCGAGTACCGAGGTGGCGGACGCCGCCGACGGCCCCGCCGCCTCGGACGCGCTCGCCGGTGCGATGGGCGGCGGCGAGTCCGATCCGTCCGCCGACGCTCCGCCCACGCCGCCCGAGCCGACCGAGAGCGGCCCGGATCCCTCCGAATCGGAGCCGGCCGAAGGAACCGGGGCAAACGGCGACGAGCCGACGCCGGTGCCGCCCGATCCGGCGCCTCCGGGAGCGGTCGGCGTCGACGAGGAGCCCGACGGGACTCCCGCGGGCGACGCCGACGAGGAATCGACCGCTGACGCGACGACGGACGGCGGAGCGGTGCCCGAGGGAGCGCCGGCCGGCGAGCCGGCGGCCGACTCGCCGACGACCGCCGACGCCGACCCGGCCGAAGGGACCGAACGGGCGACCGTCCGGATCACCCGCGACGTCGGGGCCATCTTCGGCGTCGACGAGCGGGAGTACGAACTCGCGAGCGAGGACGTCGTCTCCCTCCCGGTCGAGAACGCCGACCCGTTGGTCCAGCGCGACGCGGCCGAGCGGCTCGACTGACCGCGGTCGATGGCGCCCTCCGCGCCCTCCTCAGCCGACGGTCGGGCCGGCACCGACGCGGACTCTCGTTCTCCCGAAGTCGGCGAATTCGGGCGTTTCGCGGCCGCGTTCGGCGCCGTCGCGACGCTCTCGGCGCTCGGCGGCATCGCGCTCGCGGTGCTCCTCGATCCGACCTTCTCGTGGACGGCCGACGCGCTCTCCGACCTGGGCGTCCGCGACGGGAGCGCCGCCGCGTTCAACTGGGGGCTGATCGGCGGCGGGGCGGCGGGCGTCTGCTACGCCGCGGGCCTCGGACGGACCGGTCGCCCGCTCCGGGCGCTCCTCCTCGCGCTGTCGATGGTCGCGATGGCCGGGGTCGGCGTCTTCGACCTCACCGAGCCGCTCCACGGACCGGCGGCGATCGGGTTTTACGGACTGATAACGCAGGTGTTCGCCGTCGACGGGTGGGTGAGGCGAGACGAGCTGACCGGCCGCGTCGCGCTCGCGTTCGCCCCGGTCCACGTCGCCGTCTGGGCGACGTTCGCCGCCGGGTGGTGGCCCGTGACCGGGCTCGCGCTCCCCGAGCTTCCGGGGGCGCTCATGCTCGCCGCGTGGGTCTGGGTCGTCGGGCCGGCACCGGTGGTCGGGGCGATTCGGTCTTCGCCCGGCGACCCGACCGACGGACACTAACGCCGCGGGCGGCTACGGTTCGCCGATGGAGTTGGAGTTCCTCGGCGGCGCCCGCGAGGTCGGCCGGAGCGCCCTCCTCGTCGACGACGCGCTGCTCGTGGACTACGGGCTCATGACGGCGGACCCGCCGCGGTACCCGGTGCGGGACCCGGAGCCGGACGCGGTCGTCGTCTCGCACGGCCACCTCGACCACGTCGGCGCGGTGCCCGCGCTGCTGAAGGGCGACCGCCGACCGCCGGTCCACTGGACGCCGCCGACGGGCGAGCTCGCGCGGACGCTCGCCGAGGACACGCTGAAGCTCCACGGCAACAGCCCGCTGTGCCCGTTCGGCGCCGAACACGTCGCGCGGCTGGGCGAGGCCGAGCAGCGGCACGGCTACGAGGAATCCTTCCCGGTCGCGGGCGGGATCGACGGCGGCGGGTACGAGGTGACGCTGTTCTCGGCCGGCCACATCCCGGGCTCCGCGCACGTCCTCGTCGACGACGGCGAGACGCGCCTGCTGTACACCGGCGACTTCCACACCGACGACCAGCGGCTGGTCGCGGGGACGACCGCGCGCCCGGACGCCGACGTCGTCGTCTGCGAGTCCACCTACGCGGACGTGACCCACGAGGACCGCGCCGCGGTGGAGTCGGCGTGGGCCGAGGGCGTCGAGCGAACGATCTGGGAGGGCGGGACGGTCGTCGCGCCCGCGTTCGCCATCGGCCGGACGCAGGAGCTGCTCCTCGTCGCGGCCGCGAACGACCTCACGCCGTACGTCGACGGGATGGGGGTCAAGGTGACGGAGACCCTCCGGCGGTACCCGTCGTTCCTGCGCGACGCGGACGCGTTCGGCGAGGCGGTCGGCCGGGCGCGCACGGTGACGGGCCGCGACGGACAGCGCGAGCGGATCGCGGCCGAGAACGCGCTCGTCGTCACCACATCGGGGATGCTCGCCGGCGGCCCGGTCCAGACGTACCTCCCGGAGATCCGAACGAACCCGACGAACCTCGTGACGCTGACGGGGTACCAGGTCGAGGGGACGCCGGGCCGCGAGCTTCAGGAGCGCGGGCGACTGGAGATAAACGGGCGGGTTCAGCCCGTCAGCGCGCGGGTAGAGTCGTACGACTTCTCTGCGCACGCCGACCGCGAGGGACTGGAGTCGTTCCTGGCGTCGTATCGCGGGGCGCGCGTGCTGGTGAACCACGGCGACCGCTGCGAGGCGTTCGCCGCGGACCTGCGCGAGGACGGATTCGACGCGAGCGCGCCAGAGGTCGGTGAGCGGATCGAGGTATGAAAGGCGAGCCGGGAGACGGAGTCAGTCGCCGTCCTCGCTCTCGACGCCGACCTCGTCGCCGTCGACCGAGGCGTTCAGCAGGAACTGCTCGTCGACGGACCCCTCGTACGCGACGCCGTCGCCCGAGGAGGGGATCTCGTAGTCGCCGGCGTCCCAACCCGGGTGGACGTAGGTGACGTTCTGTCCGGGGAACTCGACGGCGGCGACCTTCCAGTTACTCGGTGTATGGTCGACCTGCGACCGGAGCTTCTCGGCGGTGTCGAGCCGGTCATCTCCGTCGAACGTCGTCACCTTCGTGAGCTCGTCGACGCCGTCGCTGGGGGGATTCTCAGCGATCCACACGGTCGCATCGACGAATCCATCCGCGCTCTCGACCGTGACGTTCCCGTTCGCGCCGTCGTTGAACTCGACCCCCGTCACCGTCGGTCCCTTCGGCACGCACGTCACGGTGCGGGTGCGATCCAGCGAGACGCTGACGCCGCCGCCGTTCCCGTCAGCCTCGAACAGGAGCCGGACCGGCTCCTCCTCCGAGCAGCGCAGGGTGACGTTGACCGGGAGGGCGGCTCCCCGCTCGAGCGACGAGGGCGTCTCGACCGACTCGATCGTGGCATCCGTCGATTCGGGGTCCGCGATAGAGACGTCAACGTCGAACTCGTCGAGGTCGCTCCCGAACTGGTTGCGGTACTCGACGACGGACGTGGATTCCCCGCCGTGGACCTCGTCGGTCAGCGGCTCGTAGCCGAGGTACGCGCTCGTGTCGTTGGTGACGTTGACCGCGATCCCGCGGTCGGCCTCCATCGCGGTGAACCCGGCGGTGCCGAAGACCAGCCCCACCGCCGCGGTGAACGCGAGGACGAGACTCAGCGCGCGGAGCGGCCTCACGCTGGCCGTCGCCGTCCGGGTCGGGACGCTCATTGTCGCCGTCGGAGTTCGGGCGGTTTCTCCGTGTTCCCCAAGCGCGCCCGGCGGCCGATGACGTGATGGGCGACCGACGAGATCCCGAAGACGGTGGCCGTGAACACCCCCACGTCGATCGCTTCGAAGCCGGCGAACCCCGGCGTTCCCGTGGCGACTGCGAGGAGGAGCGAGGCGGCGAGACCCGCGAGCCCGACGTAGTAGAGGCTCCACGGGATCTCCCTGCTCCGGAGGACCTCGACGTAGATGTCGAGGTTCTCCAGCTCCGGCGTCGGCTTGACGAGGTTGGCTTCTTCCTCGATCGTCACCACGTTCTTCTCCGCTAACTTCGGCAGGTGCGTGCGCTGAAGGGTGCTGTACACGTTCCGACGGTCCTCGTACCGGACCTCGTCCGGGTGGATATCGTTTTCCCACGCGGTGACGTGCGTGGAGAGTTCGGAGACTTCGAGCGGTCCCTCTGCGCGCTTGAGCGCGTGAATGACGAAGCGGCGCCGTCTGTTCGACAGTACCTCGAAGATTTCGTCTTCGGACAGTTCACCTCGGTTTCGGTCCGTCCGTCGTGCCGTCGGAGCTGTAAAGAGCATCGGTATGACCACCCTGATTCCGCGTCGTCGGATCCCACACCCCTGAGCTGGCGAGACTCACCAGTAGCGTGTGTGAGAATATACCATAAATAGGTAGGATAGTTAATCTGTTAAGTTATAAATTCTGATACTAACACGCTCGGATCGTCGCTTCATGACGATTGATTGGGAGGAGAGGACATCGAACACGCGGTTTTCAGCGGGACGTCGTTGGGGATGAGAGTTCCAACAGCGGGTCACAGGGCCTTCACGTCGGCTTCAGGGTCGGATCGATGTAGGTCGCGAGGAGCGATTGTTCCGTATCGAGTCACTCACATCGCGTATCGATCCGGGCACACGAACATGTCGAGAATTTCATAACGAAGTACCGTCCCCCGTATGGGTTATCCGAGCGCTCCCGGCCCGGACGTCCGGACTGCGGGGGTGCCCGAACACAGGTGAGATACGATATGGAACGACGCAAGTTCGTTGTCGGACTCGGATCGCTCGCTGCCGGCGGGGCAGCCGCAATGGGTACCGGTGCGTTTACGAGTGCGGTCGTGCCACGTAGCGCGGATATTGCGGTCCAAAACGACTCGAATGCGTACCTCCAGCTCGAATCTGGTGGAGCTCGTGGTGTTGGGGACCGGATCGGCCAAGAAAACGGTGAATTGTACATCGACTTTGATCAGGACGCATCCGGGTCTGGTGTCAATGACAATGCGAGGTACCAGATCGGTGCGATGAATGACGACGCGTTAGGTGACAAAATTGACTTCCAGAGCCTATACGATGACGATAGTGCCCCACCGGCGGCAGGTGACGGGGAACCGTACGTGGAGTCTTCGGGTACGGATCAGTCAGCATTCGTTGTCCGCAACATGAGCGGACAGACGCTCGACATCCAGATCGGACTGAATACCGCATCGGCAAACGCCGGTGCGACGGTGTACCTCCAGGGCAAAGCGACCGACATCAGTGGTGGTGACGGATCGACTAGTACTGATGATGGATCGAGTCAACTGGACGGAGCGACCGCTACTAACACGACTGAACTCGATCTCAGCGATCCGACCTCTGGTCAGGACGGCGCGATGGAAGCCCTGAGCTTCAACAACGCCAACGACCCCGATGAAGCGATTCCTCCGGGTGAATCCGTGTACGTTTCGATCCAAGTGGACACGCGCGATGGTGGTACGCCGGCGGGACGTTCGCTGGCTGAAGAGCTGACGATCAGTGCCAACGAGGCTGCAGATCCCGGCGCGGAATAATTGAAAATTGAAGCGACGGCGGCAGCTTACGGCTCCGCTGTCGACGGCTCTATTCCCCTTTTACCCACGCTACTGCCCACAAGGTTGGAAAACCATGATACGAGTCGTTTCCGCCGTCGAACAGCAGTCACCAGTGCCATCAGGGATGACTACGGTTGGTATCGGAGCGCACGGGGAAAGCCACCACGGCGACCATGGAAACACCTAGAACGAACAATGAAACGAAGAAAACTGCTCCTTGGACTGAGTGCGATCGTTGGCGGTGGTAGCGCGACTCTCGGAACAGGAGCGTTTACCACGGCTCAAGTGAATCGGGAGATGGATATGTCAGTCGTTAACGACTCTCAGAGTCTCGTCGGGCTGATCCCAAACGACGAGGTTGCCGGTGTCGATGAAGGCGACAACGGTCAGCTATCGATCTCCATCACCGATCCGGGAATAAACGTCAATTCGATCTATCAGTTTGGCTACTTCGCGGAGACGTATCCTCAGGTAACGCCGGATTGGTTCACGTTGGAAACGACAGGTGATCCGGTCGGTCCCAATACCGATGACTTCGAATCTGCCTTCTTGATCGCGAACCAGACGAACAGCCCAATGAGTGTCACCTTCACCCTAACTCCGATTAGTGATAACCCAGATGCTGGTGACTCGAGATTCGTATTCGAGATTCAGGATACCAATGGGAAACGGACCGAACTAAGGTATCCAGATCAGACAGCAGCACCGTCGCTAGAACTCGATCCCGGTGAGGCGCTGGGTGTCTCTTTCGTCGTCAACGCGCTCAATGGCGATGTCGGCGACTTCTTCATTGCGTCTCTGGAGGTCGAGGCTTGGGCTGTTTCCTAACCAGTTTATTCGATCTCGGTCGGTGGAGCGACTTGTTCCACCGCGATGTGAGCCGTTTGACGAGGAATCAAGGGTCTGATCTACGGGTTATAGACCCGTTTCAGTACCGAAGTCTATCGCTCGATGCCGTATCGAGGACCGATTACTTTGGTGTCTGTAGATTGATAAGCCTATTAATGTCTACCCGTGGTTCGACGACTAAACTGATGGGTCTTACCATCATCACGGCGACCGCCCTCCTCTTCTCTACGGGTGCTGCGATTATTGATCAGCCAACCGACTCAATCACCGACGATATCGCCCTCCAGCCCGGCGACAACCCCTACACCTACCTCGACGAAGACGGCGAACTCGCGATCGACATCAGCGGGGACAACCCCCGGATCGACGCCGACGGGGTCAACGTGGACACCGTCGCCGCCCAGGAGGCGCTCTTTTACGTCACCTACGACGGGAACAGGTCGGCTGAGGCGTGGATCGAACACGAGGGCACAGGCGTCACCTTCGTCGTCGACGACGAGCCGATCGAGAGCCCCGAGCAGGCCGTGCGACTCACGCCGGAGGACGACGCGTTTCCGGTCGGCGTGCGGATCGACACCCGCGTCGCCGGCGTCGTTCCGGGCGATCGACTCATCGACGAGATATCGGTCCACGCGCGGGTCGCGGAGCCGAAAGAGCCGGCCGGGGGAGACCTTCCGGCGGACGACCCGGGCGGCGAAGACGGCGAAGCTGACGGACTGAGCCCCACCACCGATCCGGTCATCTCGATCACGCGCCCGTCCCCGAGCGTCCGGGAAGTGGAGGTTCTGTCTGTCCTCGGCGGCGCCGAGACCGAAGTCGACCTGTGGGGAGTTCACGTCGGCGACCCCGCGGTCCGGCTCGACCACCTCCGATTCGTCCGGGAGTCGCCGGGCGACGTCCGGTTCGCGGTTCGGGGGGCGAGCGACCGCCCGGCGGAGACCGGGGAGCTGCCGCCCGGCGTCGATCCGCTGGGGTACTACACGGTCGCGTTCGCGGAGCCCGACCGGTCGATCGAACGGGCCGCGGCCGAAATCGTCGTGGACCGCGACCGACTCGCCGCGGCGGGCGTCGCTCCCGAACGAATCGCCGTCTACCGAGAGGCCGACGCGGGCTGGGAGGGTGCCGAAATGACCGTCGTCGACGACACCGGAGAGACGGTCCGGCTCCGGGCCGTCACCGACGGCTTCTCCGCGTTCGCGGTCGCGGCCGAGCGTCCGGCACTGGTCCCGGTCGAGGCGAGCCTCTCCGAGGAGCGAGTGGTGGCGGGCGAATCGCTGACGGTCACCGTCGAGGTCGAGAACCGCGGCCCGGCCCCCGCGAGCGACGCCGGAATCCGAGTCGAGCCCGGCGACGGGGAAGCGCTCGCGAGCGGCGAGTCGGTCACGGTCGATACCGGACCGGGAGGCGTCGCAACCGAGTCGGTGACGGTCCGGTTCGACGAGCCCGGGGAGTACGATCTCGTTCTCGCCGGCGAGGCGGTCGAGGCCGGAGCGACCGAGAGGGAACCGATCCTCGGATCGGTTACGGTGACGGAGCGCGCGGACGGTTCGGGAGACGCCGGAGCCGAACGTAACGTCGAGGCCGGAGTAGGAGACGAGAGTGATTCCGGATCAGGAGTCGACGGCGACGAAACGAGCCCGGAGTTATCCGAGTTCGACCTCAGCGACATCGCGGGACTCGCGACGCTCGTCGGGATCGTCCTCGCGGCGCTGTTCCTGGTTCGGCGCGCGCCGCGGTGACCCCGGTGACCGCGGTGAGGAGCTTGGACGGGGGAGAGCGAGAGAAGGGAGGCGAGACCAGCGTGTCGCTTACTCCCCGCCGTCGGTGTACGCCCAGTCGTCGAGCACGCGCTCGGCGACCGCGTTCGCCTCCGCCGGCGACGGACAGGAGCCGGCGACGACCTCCTGGGAGAGCTCGCCCGCGAGGTCGTACACCGCGGCCCCGTCCGCGCGCTCGGCCACGCGCTCGAAGGTGGGCCGGTAGCCGGCGGCGGCGCGCTGACCGATTTCGTCGAGCGAGGCGTCGATGGTGTATTCGAGCTGACGGACCGCTTCCTCGGGTTCCATATCCGATTCACCGACCGCGACCCACTTAAAGGTACTCGGATTCGAAACTGAGTTAATTTCGGCTCCTCGCCCGCGCCGAACCGACGTTTATACGCGTCGGGGGCGTCGACTAGGGCCATGACCGACGAAGCCGAGCGCGGCGCCGCCCCGGGCGACCGCGCCGACGAGCCCTCCCCCGTCGCGGACCGCGCGGACGATGTCGCCGAGCGTGCTGCCGTCGCGAAGCGCGCCGCGGAGGCGGGCGCCGCGGTCGCGCACGAGCACTTCCGGAGCGACATCGCGGTGGAGACGAAGGGCGAGGACGACGTAGTCACCGAGGCGGACCGCGCCGCCCAGCGCGCCGTCATCGCGTCGATCCGCGAGACGTTCCCGGACGACGCGGTCGTCGGCGAGGAGGAGGACGAGCGCAAGACCGTGCCCGACGACGGCCCCGCGTGGGTGATCGACCCCATCGACGGCACGAACAACTACGTCCGCGACGTGCGGATCTGGGCCACCGCGGTCGCGGCCGTGGTCGACGGCGAGCCCGTCGCGGCCGCGATCGTCGCGCCCGCGCTCGGCGACACCTACACCGCCGACGCCACGGGCGCGTACCGCAACGGCGAGCCGATCGCGGTGAGCGACGTGGACGAGCCCCGCGACGCGGCCGTCGACCCGACGATCTGGTGGGCCTACGACGCCCGCGACGAGTACGCCCGCGCGTGCGAGGCGATCGTCACGCGCTTCGGCGACATGCGCCGGCTCGGCGCCGCGCAGGTGGTGCTCCCGACCGTCGCGGCCGGCGGGCTGGAGGGGACGATCACGAATCTCCGCGCGAACCCGTGGGACACGGTCGCGGGGGTCTTCGTGATCCGGCAGGCGGGCGGGCGCGTGACGGATCTGGACGGAAACCGCTGGCGGCACGACTCGAAAGGGCTCGTCGCCTCGAACGGCGCCCTCCACGACGCGGTGCTGGCAGCCGCGAACGAGATCGAATCGGACTGATACGTGGGGTTCGGGGTGGTTTTTGATCGATTCTCGGTCAGCGGTTGATGAGGCGAGACCGCGGATCACTCTCGGCAGAACACCGCCAAAGCCCCAGCCGCTCGCTTATAAATAGCCGACAGTAGATCGACGACGAACACTCCCAAAGCCCCAGCCGCTCGCTTATAAATAGCTGACTGTAGGTCGACGACGAACACTCCCAAAGCCCCAGCCGCTCGCTTATAAATGACTGGTAGCGGATCGGCGGTGAACTCCTCCAAAGCCCCAGCCGCGAGGACTCGCGCGACTCGCTGTGCTCCTCAGTCGCTCGCTCCGCTCGCTCCTTGCGGTGCTTGCGTCGTCGTGCTTCGTCCTCGCGACTGCCCCTTTGAGTCCCACCCCGCACCGCGACCGCACAGCACCTCACACCTCCCCAGCCTCGCGGCTCCCTCCGCTTCGCTCCGGTCGCCGCGTCCCTCGCGCGTGCTGCTCGGCCGCGGGGCGGCCTCGCAGGCACGCGCCACCGCATCATGTGAGGTGTTCGCGGGCGCGGCCGCGTCTCGGAGCCGAGGGTTCAAATTCGGGGCCGGCGAATCCCCTCGCATGTACGCGGTCGTCGGCTGTAACGAGTGCGCCAACATGTGGCTGGTGACGGACCCGGAGACGAGCGAGACGGCGCAGTGCTCGCGGTGCGGCAAGACCCACCGGACCGCCAAGCTCAAGCGGTTCTTCGAGTCCGAGGACCGCGCGGCCGCGCAGGAGGCTCGGTCGGCGCTCCTCGCGAAGAAGCGCGGCGACAGCGCCGCGTTCGCGGACCTCGACCACGTCTCGGAGCTGGAAGCCGCCGTCGAGGACGCGGGCATCGACGACCGCGAGTACCTCGAAGCGTCGGGGCTCGACGCCGACGCGGTCGACGAGGCCGGCGAGCGCGCGGAGGGCGGCGGAGGCGGCTCGCGGAGCCGGACCGAGGTCGTTCGCGACGCGGTCGACGCGGTCGACGACCCCACCGAGTCGGCGGTCGTGGAGCGGGCCGCGACGGAGGGAGTTCCCGCCGACGCGGCCCGCGAGATCCTGACCCGCCTCGCGCGCCGCGGCGAGGTCACCGAGTCGAACGGGCGGTACCGCGTCCTCTGAGACCGGTTCCGGACCGCCCGGAGCGAATCCCGGACAAAGCACTTATATCGCGGTCGTGAGGGGTCGCGTATGGACACCCGCACGGCCCTCCTGGCGGCGGCCGCCGCCCTCCTCGTCGCGAGCGCGGTCGGCGCCGTCGCCGCGCCCGGCGCCATCAGCGACCCCCGAGCGACGGACGAGCCGCCCGGGCGGATCGATATCGCCGGCACGACCGTCGCGCCCGGTGACGTGCGAGGCGAGACCGCGGAGCTCCGGCTCGGCACCGACCTCCGCCACCGCGGCGGGACGGTCGAGAACGTCACGGTGCGCCACCGCGCGATCGGCGCCGAGTCCGGCCTCCTCGTCGACGAGACCACGGTCGAGGTCGGCGACGTCGACATCGACGGCGAGCGCACCGTCAACGGCACCGTCACCGTCGAGCGCGAGGGCGGCTACCGCATCGAGACGGTCGTCTTCGCGGACGATCAGCGCCGCGAGCAGCAGACCACCCGGATCGCCGGCGTCGCGGCGCTCACGCCCGACTACGCGGACACGCAGGTCGGCTTCACCGAGGGGACGGTCTGGCCGACCGTCGCGGTGAGCGTCGTCGAGGCCGACAACGAGACGGCGACGCTGTCGACCGCCGTCTCGGTGACGAACCGAGGCGACCAGGCCTCCGACGACGTCGAACTCCGCCTCTACCTCCGGCAGGCGGAGTCGAACGTGATCGCCGCGGAGGCGACGGAGACCGTCGGCGCGGTCCGCCCCGGCCGCACCGACACCGTCACGGCGACCGTCGAGGTCCCGAGCGGCTACAACTACTACGTCGACGCCGCGCTGTTCGACGACGACGTGCTCGTCGACGAGACGCAGGGCGTCGCGAACCTGAACCCGCGGGAGACGATCACCGCGAACGAGACGGTCCGCGACGTCCAGTTCTCCGTCGAGGACTTCGAGCGTGACGACGTCGGCGGCGAGGGTGGTGACGGCGCCGACGCCGCACCGCCGGGCGACGGCGCCACCGACGGCTCGACGCCCGGCTTCGGCCCGCTCGTCGCGCTCGTCGCGCTCGTCGTCGCGGCGCTGACCGCGCGGAGGCGACGATGACGGACGACCGGCCCCTCGACGGCCCGACCGACGATCCGGACGCCGACGAACCGGCGACGGACCCCGCGACAGACGACGGCGACCACACCCCCGACCCACCACAGCCAATGACAGACGACACCGACGCGACCGACCGCACGGACCCCGAACGCACGGCGACCGCTCCCGACCGCACGGCGGCGGACGCCGAGGATACCGACGCGAACGGATGGACGGAGCCGGTCGACTCCTCGGGCTTGGACCGCCTCTCGACCGACGACCTCCGCGGCTTGCTCGACCGCGTCGGGCTGGCCGCGCTGTCGCTGCTCGCGGTCGTGGCCGGCTGGGGCTTCTACAGCCAGTCCGGCAACGCGATCCGCACGTGGTTCGACCCGGCCTACCAGTCCGTGGCGCTCGCCGTCTTCAACCTCGCGGTCCTGCTCGTCGCGCTCGCGGGCGTGACCCACCAGCTCCGCCGGATCCGGTCCAGCGAGCCCTGACGGAGGACGGGCTCGACCGACGAACGGGCTCGACGGCGCGCGCGGCCCGAACTGTTTGGCGGGACGCGGTGTCGAGCTACTCGTCGGGGATCTGGTCGGTGCTGGCCGGGATCTGTTCCACTTGTCCCGCGAGCGTCGCGGCGTCGCCGGCGACGGTCGAAGGCTCGACGCCCGCCTCGCCCGCGACCAGCCTGACGTGCGCGGCGAGCAGCGCGAGCGCCCGGAGCCCGGCGCCGTCGGCGTCGTCGTCGGTGCGCTGGGCGAACGTGGTGTCGACCTCGCCGTCGCGGACGACGCCGACGTGGACCGCGTCGACGTCGTCGCCGTCGAGGAGGTCGCGGGCGCGGGCGAGCTCCGCCTCGAAGTCGTCGTCCGCCGACGCGCTCTCGGCGGCGTCCGTCGAATCGTCGGCGGTCTCGGAGCCGTCGGCTCCGGCGGGCGCGTCGGCGTCTGCGGGGTCGTCGTCGCTCATGTCGGTCCCTCGGGCGAGCGGCGTGAAAAGCGCGGCGGGGACCGTCGGCTGTGCGGGACGCGGATCGGGAGGTGAGAAAATCAGGGACGAGACGGACGCGTTACTCTTCCGGGCGGGGCCGCGCGATGAACAGCGCCTCTTCGATGGTGAACGGGTCGTACGTCGACTGGTGGCAGACGCAGTAGGTCCCGTTGGCGGCGTCGTAGCGGGCGGACTCCTCTAACACCTTGTAGCCCGGGATACAACAGAAGTGCGTACAGACGTTGAGGTACGCCATGAACCCCTGGTCGGTCGACGCCTGTAGCCACTCGTCGTTCTGGGCCGCCTCCTCGATCTGGGGCGAGCGGATGACGATCGCGCCGAGGTTCGTCTCGGCGTCCTCGGAGCGCCACGTGACCGACGCCGGCTTGCCGACGCCGTCGCTTCCGATCCCGTTGCCCCACTCGGTGTAGTCCGAGAAGTCGTCGATGTGGATCCGGTCGCCGCCCGAGTAGGTGTTCGACTGCCAGTCGTACGGCGGGGCGCTCGCGGACCGGAACAGGTTGTCCGACTCGAAGTTCGGCTGGACGTTCTCTTGGGACTCGACGCCGCAGTACTGGAACCACGCGCCGGAGTAGGTGAATCCGCCGAGCTCCTCTTGGGCGACCTCGATCTCCTGTCCCTCCTGGGTGACGGTGGTCGTCTCGGGCCAGATTCCCTCGATGTAGCCCTCGTCGGTGACCTGGACCGGAATCTGCGGGAGCCCGCGGGGCGCCGGACCGCCGGTCTGTGCGATCGTCTTCGCGATCGTCGACCCGCCGCCGACGCCGCCGGCGGTCGTCAGGGTGTTCACGGTCGCCGACCCCATCGCGCCGACCCCCGCGAGGGCCGCGCCGCCGACGACGCCCTTCACGAAGCGTCGCCGCCCGGACTCAGACGGATACTTGTCGGACGCACTCATACTCGCACCTGGGGTTGGATCGGTAAAAAGGGTGACGAACCCTCCACCGGCGCGAGAATCGGGGTCCTCATCGGCCAACACCGACGCCTCGAGTCGGGCACCGATGGCCGCGGCGTCTCGGCGCCGGTCACACAGAAACGTTCGTGAACGAATTTACTCGAAACCGAGGCAAACATTCGTTCAGACCGCGGTTTTAACCGATCGCGACCGCAGTGTGCGTGGTATGAAGTTGCACAATCGGGACGTGCGGACGGACGTTCGGGAACTCGGGGCGCTGGTGGGAGACGTCTTGGCCGCGCAAGCCTCGACCGAGGCGTACGAGACGGTCGAGACGCTACGGAACGCGGCGATCGACTACCGGCGGGGCGACGCCCCGAACCGCGACGCCCTCCACGAGGCGGTCGACGATCTCTCGACGACCCGCGAGGAGGTCGTCGCCCGCGCGTTCACGACCTACTTCGAACTGATCAACCTCGCCGAGGAGCGCGAGCGCGTCCGCGCGGTCCGGAACGCCGACGACGGGACCGCCCTCCACGACTCCTTCGACGCGACGATCGCCGAGTTCGCCGAGGCCGGCGTCGACGCCGACGAGTTAGAGGAGCTGCTCGCCGACGTGCTCATCGAGCCGACGTTCACCGCCCACCCGACGGAGGCCCGGCGATCGACCGTGAAGTCCAAGCTCCGTTCCATCGCGAACCACCTGGGAGAGCTCGACGAGCGCAACCTCACCGACCGCGAGCGGCGCGCCGTCTGGCGCGACGTCACCGCCGAGGTGACCAGCCTGTGGGGCACCCGACAGGTCCGCCAGCGGGCGCCCGAGCCGGAAGACGAGGCGCGAAACGTCCAGTGGTACCTCGAGAACACCCTCTTCGACGTCGTCGGCGACGCCTACGAGGAGTTCGAGGAGACCATCTCGAAGGAGTACGACGACGTCGACTGCCCGAAGCTCTTCGAGTTCCGCTCGTGGGCGGGCTCCGACCGCGACGGCAACCCGTTCGTCACCCCCGAGGTGACCGACGAGACGCTCGAACGCCAGCGCGAGATCGCCGTCGAGAAGTACCGTGACCGCTGTAAGCGGCTCTCGGCCGTGCTGAGCCAGGACGGCGACCGGTACGCCGCCGGCGACGCGCTCGCGCGCTCGCTCGCGGCCGACGCCGAGCGGTTCCCGACCGTCGTCGAGGAGGCCCGCGAGCGCTACCCCGACGAGCCGTACAGACAGAAGCTCCGGCTGATGCGCGAGCGGCTCGACCGCGTCAACGACGTCCGGCCGGGCGAGTACCCCGACGGCGACGCCTTCCTCGACGACCTCGACGTGATCGCCGAGTCGCTGCGCGAGGACGGCCAGGAGTCGGTGCTGGAGTCCTTCGTCGAGCCGTTCCGCCGGCAGGTGGACACGTTCGGGCTCACGCTGGCCTCGCTCGACTTGCGCGACCACCGCGAGAACCACACCGAGGCCGTCGCCGAGGCGGTCGCCACGGAGGGGGTCGACTACGAGGGGATGGACGAGTCGGAGCGCGTCGACTTCCTCACCGAGGCGATCCTTCAAGAGGAGCCGGTCGTCGACGTCGACGAGCCCGGCGACGTCTCGGAGACGACCGAGCGCGTCCTCGAACGGTTCGAGTCGTTCGCGGAGTGGCAGGAGGAGTACGGCCAGCAGGCGATCGACACCTACTGCATCTCGATGACGGAGGAGCCCAGCCACGTGCTGGAGGTGCTCTTCTTGTCCGATCAGGTCGGCGTCGTCTCCCTGCCGGACCACTGCGCGGTCGACGTCGTCCCCCTCCTCGAGACCGAGTCCGCGCTCAACGGCGCCGAGCGCATCCTCGGCACCCTCTTCGAGAACGAGGCGTACGCGAAGGCGCTGGAGGCCCGTGGCGAGGTCCAGGAGGTCATGCTCGGCTACTCCGACTCCAACAAGGAGAACGGGTTCCTCGCTGCCAACTGGGACCTCTACGAGAACCAGCGCCGGATCGCCCGGTTCTGCCGCGAGGAGGACGTGACCCTCCGGCTGTTCCACGGCCGCGGCGGCTCCATCTCGCGCGGCGGCGGCCCGATGAACGAGGCGCTGCTCGCGCTCCCGAACGAGACCGTCACCGGACAGGTGAAGTTCACCGAGCAGGGCGAAGCGATCGCCGAGAAGTACGCCAACCCGCGGATCGCCGAGCGCGAGCTCGAACAGATGCTCGACGCGCAGATCCGCGCCCGGAAGGAGGCGAACGAGGAGCCGGTCGAAGACGTGCCCGACCGCTGGGTCGAGGCGATGGAGGTCATGGCGCCCGCGGCGCGCGAGACGTACCGCGACCTGCTGAACGCGGACGGGTTCGTCTCCTACTTCGAGCAGGCGACGCCGATCAGCGTCGTCGAGGACCTCAACCTCGGGTCGCGGCCCGCCTCGCGCTCGGGCGAGCGCAGCGTCGAGGACCTCCGGGCGATCCCGTGGGTGTTCTCGTGGACCCAGACCCGGCTCATCCTCCCCGGGTGGTACGCGATCGCCTCCGGCATCGACGCCTACCTCGACGAGGTGGGCGAGGAGGAAGGAATGGAGACGCTCCGCGAGATGTTCGACGAGTGGCCGTTCTTCCGGACGACGCTCGACAACGCCTCGCTGGCGCTCGCGCGCACCGAGCCGGAGATCGCGGCCGAGTACGCCGACCTCGCCGACGACGAACTCCGCGAGCGCTTCTTCCCCGAGCTGGTCGGCGAGTACGAGCGCGGGCGCGAGCTGGTCTTAGAGATTAGCGGCCGCGACCAGCTGCTCCGCCGCGAGTGGCTCGAAGAGAGCCTCGACCGGCGGAACCCCTACGTCGATCCCCTCAACCTCCTCCAGGCGAACCTGCTCGGGCGCACTCACCGCACCGACGAGGAAGAGCGCACCCTGCGGCTCACCGTCAACGGCATCGCCGCCGGGATGAAGAACACGGGATAGCGCGACCGCGCCGGTCGAACCGAGCGGACACCGCCCGCGGTCCCCTTTTCGCTTCGTCGACGTCCGACGCGATAGCTTCACCTCTCGCTCCCGATCGCGCGAACCGACGGCACGGCGTTCGCACGAACGGGCAGGGTGCGGTGCCGAACCAATTCTATATAGCGGAATACAATATAACCCGACGATCGGCGGAGACTACCGAGCGGCGGGGAGAAACGACGAAACGTCACAGATCAGGCGTCTCGGCGGCGCTGGGCGGGGCTGCGGCTATCGAATTTCGACGAAAACGAACAGAAAGACGGTCTACGCGTAGCGTTCGAGTTCCGGGCGGTCGAGGTCCTCGAAGACCTCGGTCGCGACCTCAGAGAGGAACGCCTCGCCCTCGTCGGAGACGCGGCGGCCCTCGCCGCTCGCGGTGGTGACGAGCCCCTCCTCTTCGAGCGCCTGAAGCGACGAGCGGATGAGCTTGCGGGAGCCGCCCTCGTGCTCGCCGGGGCGAACGACGTAGCGGTTCGAGCCGCGCTTCTTCGAGCCGTACTCGGTGGCGAGCCGCTCGATGCCGATCGGCTCGTTCTGGGCGACCTTCCGCAGGAGGCTCGCGGAGCGGACGTACCAGAAGTCGTCCTGCTCCGGCGGGAGCTCCTTGCCGGCGCCGGTCTTGGCGAACTCGACCCAGTCGGGCTCGTCGATGCGGTCCTCGAGCCGTGCGGCGACGGCCTCGATGAGGTCGTCGGCCGGCACGTCGTAGATGGTTACCATTGGGTGTCGATTCACGCCAGCGTCGTTTAAAACCATCGTATCGTGTACGGCCCGTGTGAGCCGTTTTCACGGGGTTGCGGGCCGCTGCGGGCGACTCACGGATCGGAGAAACCGGGCAGATACGATCGCGTCCTACTCGACGTATTCGTACTTCCGCTCGTTCATCCGCCCCCAGCCGGTGAAGACGAACTCCCCGTCCGGCTGGGTGAACTCCTCGATTTCGCGTTCGACGTCCATGTCGTACTCGTGGACGTCGTGGACGTCCTCGTACTCGTCCCACGCGAGGTCGTAGCGGGCGTCGAGCTGGGCGTCGATGTCGAGCCCCTCGATCTCGGCCCGCCACCCCTCGCGGATCGTCTCGGCGTGGATCTCGGCCTGCGCGCCGGAGCCGTAGGAGGCGACGAGCAGCGTGTCGCCGACGAACTCCCGGTCGCGCTTCAGCGCGTCTCGCAGGGCGCTCACGCGGGCGATATGGACGGAGCTGGTGTACCAGTTGCCGACCTCACGAGAGAGCCCGAGCGTCGGCTCGACGGCCGTGTCGTACCACGTCTGGTACTGTTCGGTGGTCTTCAGCTCGTCCATGTACCCGCGGATCGCCTCCTCGTAGGCCTCTCGGTCCTCGTACTCGGCTTCGCGGGGCTGGCGGCCGATCTCGTCGGCGAGCGCGTCCTCGTGGGCGGTGTCGCGGATGACGTGCCGGTAGGCTAAGAGTGCCGCCTTCCGGACCATCCCCGGGAACGGCGTGTGGAACGGGGCGTACGCGAAGTCCTCCAGCTCGATGTCGTCGGTGACGGACTCGTAGTCCTCCAAGGCCTCGCGCATCCGAGAGAGGTACACCTGGACCGAGCGCTTTCCGTCGACGCTGGGGAACTGCTGGTTCGGCTTGAGGAAGTCCGTCTCGTCTTTCGACCCGTAGCCCTGATCGGTCGAGAGTTCGACGATAGACGGATCCTCGTCGATCAGCATCGCGACGGCGCCGGCGCCCTGCGTCGCCTCGCCCGGGTCACCGCGGGCGTACAGCGCCGTGTCCGTGGTGATGACGATCGCCGGTCGGTCTCGGTTCCGCCCCGCTCGGATCCAGTTGTACGCGTCGTCTATCGCCTGCGTGCCGGCGAGACAGGCGAACTTGCGCTCCCCCTTGTTGGCGTGGGTGAAGTCGCCGTCGTACACCTGTTCGAGGCAGCCCGCGATGTACGTCGACACCGGCTTCGAGTGGTCGAACGCCGACTCGGTGGCGACGTCGATCCGGCCGACGTCCTCGGGTTCGAGCCCCTTCCGGTCCATCAGGCCCTTGGCGGCGTTCGCCCCCATCGTGACGATGTCCTCGTACACGTCGGGGAACGAGGAGTTGTTGAGCCCGAGTCCCTTCGTGTACTTCTCGGGGTCGTCGCCCTTCTCCGGCGCGAACGTCCCCGGCAGGTCGAGCTTGAGCTTCCCGGTCCAGATCTCGATGCCGTCGATCCCGACTGCGGTCATACACGGTCGTTCATGCGGCCGGCATATGGCTTTGTCGATGCCGAGTACGTCGATCGTTGTAATGTCGTAGCTTCACTGGGCACGAATGTCCGGTGGTAGCAGATCTACGTCACCGGTATTCACTAGGTTTGACGCGTCCGACCCGCTGTTTAGGTTCTGACTGATCGCTTCGAGTCTCTGTTCGTCGGCAGCGGAAAGCCCCTGGTACGTGTCCGGGTTGAGGAGGTCGATTTCCTCGGCGTTGCGGACGAAGGCGGTGCTCGCTCCGGCAGAGAGTTCGTAGGAGTTCCCGTCGATAGTCACTGTGCCGCCCTGACTGTTGCCAGAGCGGAAAGCACTGACCTCGAAGTCGTACGTGTCGGCGCCCGCCGATACGTCGAATGTCGCATCGAGATCGTCTTGCCCTCCGAATCCTCCGCCTTGTACGAACACGCCGAACGGGTCACCGCTGACTATCGTCGAGTCCGCGTCGAGTTCGTTTTGTTCCGCATCGCTCTCGTAGAGCGTGGCGACGACTTCGTCGCCGGCGGCCACGCCGCCGACATCAGCCGAGTCGACCGTCGTGGTCTGTCCGTCAGTCGATTCGAACGAGTCGGTCTGGCCGGTCGCGGCGTTCTCAACCACGACCCACCCATCTGCGAAATTCTGGTACTGGTCGGTCGTAACCTCGAAGCTCCCGTCAGTGTCCTCAATGTCGTCTTGGAGGTCCACCTGCCCGACCGGTCCCTTGGTAACCGTCGTGACGAACTGCTCGGTCTGTCGTTTTCCGTCGATTTTGTACCCCACGGTCACGCTGAACGTCTCACCGACGATATTGACGACGTTCGCCGTATTCTGCCCGACCTCGTAGAACTCGGCTAGGGTAATTGTCGCACGTTCGTTAGACCCAAGCGGGACCTCTGCGCCGGTAAATTCGGTCTCAGCATCGACGTATGCCTCCGCGTCAATGTCGTACGCTCGTTTTTCCGGACCACGCTGGAGGTTCAGCCGGAGTCCGCTGTTCGGTACGAACGTGTACTCCTGATCGACAACCAAGAGGACGTTTTTGCCACCGAAATCACCGCCGTCAGACTCGACGTACAGCTCGGACCGCCCTACTCCGGAGCCTTCAGCTTCGTCCGATAGCCCGTTGAGGTCAGGGTTCTCTGGGAGGATCGTTATGTCAGTTATACGAACTTCTTCGTCGTGTTGGTTCTCGATGTCCAGCTGGAATCCGCCCTCTTCGGGAGAGCCGGGACCATTAAATGCGACCGCTTCCTCCGGTGCGACGAGAAGCGGTTCCGTTCCACCGCCGCCACCGGTGCCAACGCCGACGTTTTCGAACAGAACGGACTCCCACGTTTCCGTCCCGGCGTTGATCTCCATTTCGACGTCAGAAACGTCGGTGACCTCGTAGCTGACGCGACCCTCACCGTCGGTCCGTATCGTCTCCTCGAAGGCTCCGTCGACCGAGACGTTGACCCGCGCGCCCTCGACAGGGTTGTTGTATCGGTCACGGACTTCAGCGACCGCGACACCGTTGTTCGAGGAAACCTTCGTGATGTATCCGTCCGACTCGTTCGGAACAGTCGTTCCGTCACCGACTCCGACCGCACCCAAGCTCAGACGATAGGCTTCGGAGCCGTCGAGTTCGATCCGTACCGTTCCGCCCGAAACGGTGACTCCCTGTACGTCCGCACCGAGGCGATCGCTCCACACCTGCTCGAGGTCTTCGGATCGGTCCGGCGATATGTCTGTCGGGAGTTCGATGACGATCGGATCTCCCCCGGCCGACGTCAGGCGCACCGAGCGCCGACTCTGGGAGAGCGCGTCAGGGTCCACGCTCGTCCGCCGAGTACCCGACTCGTCGACGTTTCCGTTCAGGGCGATCAATCGGAGCCGATTATCGCTATCTACCACGGTCTGTCCGCTCCGGCCGAGAGCGGTGTTCTCGAACTCGGCAACGACGAGGGAGTGCTCGTACACGAGGTCGGGACTGTCCCGAAGTTCGTTGTATTCGGGTGAGTACCGCAGCGAGCGCGTGTCGAACGCGATGGCTCCGTCCACGTTAGTTCGGTTCTGCCAGTAATCGACGACGTTTGGCCCTCCTTCGACGGTGGCGTTCTCTACGCGTAGTTCGCGCGGAGGGCTGGTGGACAGTCGGCCGAAGGCCGGTGGTGGGTTCAACGCGAACGTGCGCTGTGGATACCGCGTCCCGAGCTTCACCGATGTCGATCGACCGTCACCGGTGCGGCTCGCGCTCAGAACCGCGTTCCGTACGTCGAGGAACTCTCCTTCGACTTGTTGGCTGTGGTCGAACTCCACTTGCGTATTCTCCTGTGGAACGATCTGTACCTGATACAGCGAGAGCGCTAAGATCAGGAACCCGAACAGGATCACCGTCCCGACCACGACCGACTGGCCCCGACGGTCGCGACTGAATCGCATTGTGCGGTGTCGACGCCGAGTGGGTATAAAATCCTCCGTCCGATCTCTCAGTCGCGATACTCGGGCGGACGCGGTCGAGAGCCGGAGACCGGAGGCTCAGTCGCCGCTCGACCGCCGGTCCGTCAGCCACGCCGACGCGACGGCCACGACGCCGGCGAACCCGCCGAGCAGCACCGCCTGCGTCCAGTTAAAGTCGAGCAGCGTTCCCGCGACCAGCGCGACGACGAGGAACGCGATCGTGAGGGCGCCGAGCGTCGAGACGAGCGAGGCGTCAGCGTCGGGCATATTCGAACTGGGAGTTATCGGGCGATAAATCGGCCGGTCCGGGCCGATTCCGTCCGTCTCGTCGAGAGGAGGTTGACGGCATCTGGACCCGATTATAAATTTCATAGCGCGATATTAAATCCGTCTCGCGCCGATACCCCGCCCGCCGACCGGTCCGTTTTTGCGCGCGGCGGCTGTCCCCGCTCGTATGGCGAAACAGCCGCACCTGCTGGTCGAGGAGGGCGACGTACACGACATCGCGGTCATCCCGGGCGACCCGGGCCGCGTCGACCGGATCGCGGACCTCTGCGACGACAGCGAGGTCGTCGCGCAGAACCGCGAGTACAAGATCGTGAACGCGAGCTACGAGGGGACCGACCTCACGATCTGCTCGACCGGGATCGGCTGCCCGTCGGCCGCCATCGCCGTCGAGGAGCTCTCGCGGGTCGGCGTCGAGACGTTCGTCCGGTGCGGCACCTGCGGGGCGCTCCAGGCCGACATGGAGGTCGGCGACATGGTCGTCGCGACCGGCGCGGCCAAGGAGGAGGGGACGAGCAAGCGGTACGAGTCCGCGAACTACCCGGCGGTTCCCGACTACGACGTGCTCACGGGACTGGTCGGGGCGGCCGAGGACAACGACGAGGAGATCCACGTCGGGCCGATCGTCTCCGACGACGCGTTCTACAACGAGGACGACGCGTACGTCGCCGACTGGAACGACGCGAACCTGCTCGCGATCGAGATGGAGGCCGCGACCGTCTTCTCGCTCGCGCGCCGGAAGGGGCTCGCGGCTGGCGCCATCTGTACCGTCGACGGCAACCTCGTCGCTGGCTCGCAGAAGGGCGCCGACTCGGACGACGAGCTGCCGGAGAAGGCGAAGGACAACGTCGAGCGCGCGATCCGGATCACGCTGAACGCGATCACGTCGTTGTAGCGCTCCGGACGGTCGGCCCGCTCCGACCGCTCACTCCTCCGCGCGGAACTCCACGAGCGTCAGGTCGCGGTCGAGCGCGCACGTCTCGTGGGGGGGTTCGCCGAGCACCTGGTCGATGACGCGCTCCTCGTCGAAGTCGGCGCCGTCGGGGACGCAGTAGCCGTGGCTCGGGCACTCGGTGTGCGGGCAGGGACCGGCGAGCGACGCCTTGCTCCCGGCGTACGCGCGCTTCGAGGGGACGTTCGCGGGGACTGGGGCGGGCTCGACCTCGACCGCGCGGACGCCCGCGTCGTGGACGGCGCAGTCGAGCGTCTGGGCGTTCTCGCGGATCCCGGTCACCCGGTAGCGGGTGCCCTCTGAGAGGTTGAGGCACTGGCCGCGGTAGGGGCACCCCTCGCAGTCGGCCGATTCCCCCTCGTAGACGAACTCGCGGCCGACGTCCGCGAGCCGGGTCCCGATGAGCGTGACCGTGGTCATGCCCGGAGCGACGCGCCGAGCGTCCGTAAGCCTCCCGCCTTCGCGGGCGCCGCCGAGGCGACCCGGTAACGAGGACGACGGCGGCCCGGAGGGCAAGACACATGTCCGCGCCTCGGCAACGACGGGCGAAGATGATCGCGGGAGTCGCGCGCGACCTGCGCGCCGAGGCCGAGCGAACGAACGAGCGGCGCGTCCTCGTGCTCGCCGGCGACCGCGACCGCGCGGTCGACGCCGCCTACGACGCGGTCGAGTCGCTCGGGGTCGACGACGGGGACGTCACATTGGTCACGACGCGCGAGGGGTTCCGGTTCGAGGAGGTGCGCCCGCGGAACGCCGACGAGCTACTGGGGCGTACCCGCGAGGCGGTCGTCCTCGACTGCCACGAGCGGTTCGTCCCGAACGCGCTCGGCCGCGCGGTCGGCGCGGTCGACGGCGGCGGCCTCCTGATCCTGCTCGCGCCCGCGCTCGACGACTGGCCCGGGATCCGCGACCGCTTCGACGACTCGCTCGCGGTGCCGCCGTACGGCCTCGACGACGTGACGGGGCGGTTCCGCGAGCGCCTCGTCGGAACGCTCCGAACGCATCCCGGTATCGCGGTCGTCGCGCTCGGAGCGGGTCCGGAGGGCGACGCCGTCGAACGCGACGGCCTGACGGGGGCGGGAGGCTCGGAGGGCGACGCCGCGGACCGATCCGATGCGGTCGGCGGGGGCAGCGACCAGAGCGCGCCCCCGGGGTCGGCGTTCCCCGCGACCGCGTACGGCGCCTGCCGCACGGCCGACCAGGCGCGGGCGCTGCGGGCGTTCGAGTCGCTCTCCGAGCCCGGCTCAGCCGTCGTGGTCGAGTCGGACCGCGGGCGCGGGAAGTCGAGCGCGGCCGGGCTGGCGGCCGGCGCGCTCGCGCTCGCCGGGAGCGACGTACTCGTCACCGCGCCCGCGTTCCGGAACGCCGCGGAGGTGTTCGCGCGGGCGCGGGAGCTGATCGGCGGCGAGACGGGGGGAGACGCCACCGCGAGCGATCGGGACGACGACGAGCGCGACCTCCGGACGCCGGCCGGCGGTCGCGTCCGGTTCCTCCCGCCCGCCGCCGCGGCGGAAGCCGCGGCCGAGGCGGACGCGGCGATCGTCGACGAGGCGGCGGCGCTCCCGGTGCGGCTGCTGGAGGGGTTCCTCGACGCGCCCGCGGTCGCGTTCTGCACGACGGTCCACGGCTACGAAGGCGCGGGCCGGGGGTTCTCGGTCCGATTCCGCGAGCGGCTGCTCGACTCGCGCTTTTCGGTCCGCGACGTGCGGCTCGACGAGCCGATCCGGTACGCGCGCAACGACCCGGTCGAGGCGTGGGCGTCGCGCGCGCTCCTGTTGGACGCCCGGCCCGCGGTCGACGACGCGGTCGCGGGCGCATCGGTCGAGGACGCGACGTATCGGGCGCTCGACCCGGAGGACCTGCTCACCGACGAGACGCTGCTCGGCGAGGCGTTCGGGCTGCTCGTCGCCGCCCACTACCGGACCGAGCCGAACGACCTCGCGCGGCTGCTCGACGCGCCGAACCTCCTCGCCCGCGCGCTCGTCGCCGACGGCCGAGTGGTCGCGGTCGCGCTCCTCGCGCGCGAGGGGGGACTCGACGCCGAGACGCGCCGCGGGATGTACGAGGGCGAGCGCGTCCGCGGCAACATGGTGCCGGACGTGCTCACGAGCCAGCTGCGCGACGAGGGCGCGGCCGAGCCGCGCGGCCTGCGGACGGTCCGGATCGCGACCCACCACGCGCTCCGGGACGCGGGGTTCGGCTCGCGGCTCCTCGACGAGGTCCACGCGGAGTTCGGCGGCGAGCGGGGGGCCGGCGGCGAGGACGACGGCGACGAGAGAGGAGCCGGCGACGGCGACTTCGACTACTTCTCCGTCGGCTACGGCGCGACGCCGCGACTGCTCCGCTTCTGGCGCCGGGCGGGCTATCGGACCGTCCACCTCTCGACGAGCCGGAACGACGCCTCGGGGGAGTACTCCGCGGTGATGCTCCGCCCGGAGACCGCGGCCGGCCGCGACCTGCTGGACCGCCACGCGGTCGCGTTCCGGGACCGCGAGCGCGACGGGCTCTCGGACGCGCACCGCGACGTCGACCCGGACGTGGTCCGCGGCGCGCTGCGGGCGTGTTCCGCCCCGGTCCCGGTCGACCTCACCGAGACCGAGTGGCGCTCGGTCGTCGGCGCCTCCGTCGGCCCGGGGATGTACGACACCGCCCCCGGGGCGTTCCGCGACCTCGCGCTCGCGGCGCTGATCGAGGGGAGCGGCGGCGACGGCGTCGGCCTCGACGACCGCGCGGAGCGCCTGCTCGTCCGGAAGGTGCTTCAGGGCCGGCCGTGGGAGGAGGTCGCCGAGGAACTCGGTTTCGTCTCGACGAGCGCGTGTATGCGCGCCCTCGGCGACGCCTTCGTCCCGCTCGTGGAGCGGTACGGCACCGAGTTCGCGCGCAAAGAGCGGGAGCGGTTTATAAGCGACTGAGCGGACCGGCGACGACTATTTATAAATAGATCCGCGGTGGCGCGTGCCGGCGAGCGGCCGGAGCGAAGCGACGGCCGCGAGTCGCACGCGCGAGGGAGTCGCTGGCGGCGGAAGCCGCCAGCGACCGGGGGGGGGAGGCGCGAGGTGCTTTGGCGGCGCAACGGGGTGGGCCCAAAGGGGGAGACGGGGGGGCCCCCTCAGGCGTAAACAAGCA